>CAZOCA010000169.1:0-6725 GCA_964578105.1 uncultured Pararhizobium sp. | reverse complement strand
TACGTCCTGACAGTGGAAGAACTGGAAGAGTTAAAACTGGCAACCAAGGTTGAAGGAGCCGAGGCATAAACGGCTGGCCTGTAAGGCTAATACGCCAAATAATGGAACTGTTATTTTTACCGCGCTATAAGACTGCATGACCCGTTTGATTCTCTTGCGCCATGCAAAATCGTCCTGGAGTGATCCGGCATTGGCGGATCATGACCGGCCATTGAATGCACGTGGACGGCATGCGGCAAAGCAAATGGCAGACGCGCTGATCAAACGAAACTATCGTCCCGATGCCATTATTTGTTCAACAGCTTTGCGAGCCCGCAAGACACTTGCGCCCCTCCTGCAGCTGTTGGATGGCACAGTGCAGTTGACCATTACCCGTGCTTTGTATGACGCTCAAGCAGAGCATTACCCTGAAATCATTGCGGCAGCGGCGCACAAAGCAGGCTCACCCAAAACCATGCTGTTGATTGGGCATAATTTCGCAATTCAGGATGCGGCATTGCTTCTTGCCAATGGCGACGACACGAAGAGCTTCCAGGCCCTGAAAAACAAGTTTCCATCCGGCGCTGCAGCTGTTCTGGATTTTGAAACAAATCTGGCCGAAGTCAGCGCCAACAGCGCTCGGCTGGTTGATTATCTACGCCCACGCGACCTTTAGAAAACAACTTTTTTGCAAGTGCTCCTTTGTGTGCCTACATGCGTTAAGCCAAGGGCTGATGCCCATACAGGAGAATGACGCTTGAGCCTTTTGGATATTCTCGATGAAGCTGCCCGCGCAACGCGCGATCAGGCTGAGACGCTGAAGAATGACTACACAACGCCCACAGTGCGTCTGGGTGTCACAGGCTTGTCCCGTGCCGGGAAAACCGTTTTTATCACCGCATTGCTGCACAATTTGCTGGAAGGCGGGCGGCTGGCCTTGTTTGACGCGCAGGCCCGTGGCCGTATTGCCAGCGCCTCATTACGCCCGCAGCCCGATGATGGCGTTCCAACCTTTGACTACCGTGCCCATGTGCGCGATCTGGTCAGCAAACGCCAATGGCCAAATTCCACCCGGCAGATCAGCGAAATACGGCTCACCCTCAGCTTTGAATCCGAAAGCATCTGGACACGCATCTTCAAGGCAAGCCAGATCCATCTTGATATTGTTGATTATCCCGGCGAATGGTTGCTTGATCTGACTTTGATCGACAAGGATTTTGCCACTTGGTCAAAATCCGCGCTGCGCCTTGCGCAAAAGCCGGACAGGCAGGATTTGGCGCAAGATTGGTTGGGCTATCTGAAGACGCTCACAAATGAGCCGGAAGACGCTGAAGTCAGCGCTCAGGCCGGCGCGGAGCGTTTCACCAAATATCTGGCAGATTGCCGGTCAGAAGACCGTGCCTTGTCCATGCTGCCACCCGGTCGCTTTCTGATGCCGGGCGATATGGCGGGCTCCCCTGCCCTGACATTCTATCCGTTACCGCTCGATACAAAGGTCAAGGCACCACAGCTCTATGCGCTTTTGGAGCGTCGCTATGAGGCCTATAAAAGCCTCGTCGTCAAACCATTCTTCAAAGAGCATTTTGCAAAACTGGATCGGCAGATTGTGCTGGTGGATGTTCTGAATGCGCTCAATGCCGGGCCGGATTCCATTCATGATCTGGAAGAAACTCTGGCAGATGTCCTCAGTGCTTTCCGGCCGGGGCGCAACTCATGGCTGGCAGGCATTCTTGGCAATAAAATCGACCGTGTTCTCTTCGCGGCAACCAAAGCAGACCATCTGCATCACAGCGATCATGACCGGTTGGAAGCGATCCTGGACCATTTGCTGCAGGACGCCGCCAAACGGGTAAAATTCTCCGGTGCGGATACGGAAACCATTGCCATTTCCGCCGTTCGAGCAACACGTGAGGCGCATCTGGAAATCGAAGGTGACCGTGTGCCAGCCATACTGGGAACCCCCCTTGACGGAGAAACAGCCCACGGCGAAACCTATGACGGAACTCAGGAAATCGCTCTGTTCCCCGGTGATCTGCCCAACGACCCCAAGACGATCTATGACGAGCGCACCAGCAAGGATGAAGACCCGCTGCGCTATCTGCGTTTCAAACCACCCAAACTTGAAGAAACCGCTGAGGGCATAAGCCTCTCCTTGCCCCATATCCGCCTCGACCGAGCGTTGGAATTTCTGCTGGGAGACAAGCTTGCATGACCCAAAAACCAACAAAAACGCGCCGGCCTAGTGCCCAATTGCTCAGCGATGCCCGCCTTGTGGAAGCCCCGGAACCATTGCCGGTGATCACGGAACCTGAAATCCCGCGGCCAACAGCAAAACCGTCGCGGCGTAGATTTTCTTTCGCGCGGCTTTTTTGGGCCAGCTTCACCGGCCTTGCTGGTCTGGCGTTCGGCCTGTGGCTGGATAGCCTGATCGCCGATCTGTTTGCCCGGTCCGATTGGCTTGGTTACAGCGCTCTGGCCCTGACGCTTTTGCTATGCATTGCGCTATTGGCCATGGCTATTCGTGAACTCACCGCTTTGGCACGCCTGAAATCGGTTCATCGTTTGCAGGCCCGCGCTTCCAGAGTTTTTGCAGGCAATGATCTGCAGTCCGCGCGATCTTTGGTCAAAGACGTCCTGACCCTGTATGAGGGCCGTCCGGAAACCGCTCAGGCCCGAAGCCAGCTCAATGCCCAGCTTGGCAATGTTATGGACGGGCGAGACCTGCTGGGTCTTGCAGAACGTGACCTGCTGAGCGGCATGGATGCAAAGGCCAATGCGATCATTCTCAGCTCAGCCAAACGCACCAGCATTGTTACCGCTATCAGCCCACGCGCACTGATTGATGTGCTTTTTGTCGTTGTTGAGAATATGCGCCTGATCCGCCGTTTGTCCCAACTCTATGGGGGTCGTCCGGGATTTTTCAGCTCCTGGCGTTTGACCCGTGAAGTCATCGGACATCTGGCACTCACCGGTGGGATTTCGGCTGGCGACAGCATGATCCAGGATGCATTGGGCCATGGACTTGCAGCCAAAGTATCCGCCCGCCTTGGCGAGGGCGTGATCAATGGCATGCTGACGGCGCGCGTTGGCCGTGCCGCCATGGCGGTCTGCCGTCCGCTGCCCTTCCTGACCAGCAAACCACCCAGCCTGAAAAGCATCGTTGGCGAATTGACAAAAGGCGCGACCGATAAACAAGGTGATCCCGAATAAATTACTCCGGGATTCTGCTCATGCACCATGTCACGCTGCTCACATCGGTCAATACATGGGAGTGCGATGAGAACGCGCATATGAATGTGCAGTTCTATTTTGCAAAATTCGATGATGCCAACCGCATCTTCTGCTCGCAGTTTCCATTATTGTCTCTGACCAGAGACAATCGACTGACGCGACATGTACGCTATCATCGTGAAGCGCATGCGGCGGCCATGATAGAAATCCGCTCTGCCCTTGTCATGCAAGACGGGCGTTCTGCAGGCATATGTCACTTGATGAACAATGCTGCAGACAAAACGCTCATGGCAACAGCGCTGGATACATATCGGCCGGACGCGTTGGCGCAAATTTCGGCAAGTCCGGACTTACCGGCCATTGATTGGTCCGAAATCACCGAAGTTCACCCACGTGGGCTGACTGTTTCACCGGCCAGCCGATCAGAAACCAGCGGGCACCAGACACCCACTTATAGCGGCATACTGCATCCACGAGACTTTGCTGCTGATGGCGCTCTGCTGGACCGGGCTTATGTTTCCTGCTTCACCGATGGCGCGCCTCACAGCTGGTCAGCTGGTGGCATCACCCCCGCCTTTCTCAACAGTAACAATTTTGGCCGGGTTGCTATGGAACTTAAGCTGACCTATGGCGCAACACCCAAGCCCGGCGCTGTCATTAACATGACGACCGCATTTCAAAATGTCGGCAAAACCACTTTCACGGTTCGCCATACACTCACCAGCGATGGCGAAATTATTGCTTATGGTGACTTGGTCAGTCTGATGATGGATCTTGAATTGCGCAAAGCGATTGCGCTTCCGGTGGAAGCAGACCGGATGAGACAATTGGCAGCCACCCATCAAACCTGACACCCGTGTCAGACAGGCTCTGAATGGCCGCTTCTGGCAAGAATAACGAGAATGATCCCACCTGCTCCTGCAAGCAGAAAAGCGCCCGCCAAAGGATACACTGTCAGATCGTAAAACCGGCCCAAAGTGACAGCAATCACCACGGCAACAAGGCTGGATATCGATGACACAAGTGAAGTGCCCAGACCAGCAACACGGCCAAGAGATTGCATAGCCATCGAGTTGAGGTTGTTGAAAAGCGCCGAAAAGCAGAACAACAGCGCTCCCATGAAGACCATAAACCAAACGAAGGGTGGTTGCCCGTCATACAAGAGGCACATAGCCAGCAGCGCGGCACCCACAACACTCATACCACTCAGCGCGATAAGTGATAAGCGCTCCATACCAAAACGCATCACCAATTGGCTGTTGGAAAACGAAGCGATGCCAACGCCAAGAGCCAGCATCGCGAAATAAAGGGGAAACTCCGTACCGACCCCATAAATGTCCTGAAATATGGATTGCGCGATACTCAGATAAAGCAGTAATCCGCCAAAGGCCAATCCAAGGGCAAGGATATACGCCATGACCTTGCGACTGTTGACCACGAGCCATGTGTTGCGCACCAATGTGCCAAAGGACAATGGAATTCGATGTTCAACAGCCAGCGTTTCTTCCTGGCGCATCATGAGCCAGACAGAAACAATCAGACCCATAAGCAGATAGGCAAAGAAGATCGCCCGCCAACTGGCCACCGAAACAATGAGTTGGCCGGCAGCAGGTGCCAACATCGGCACCAGAATGAACGTCATGTAGATATAGGAGATCATGCGCGCCATCGCGTCGCCAGAAAACTTGTCGCGAATCAGCGCCCTTGAGCCGATTTTGGGGCCCGAGACCCCAAAGCCCTGAATGACACGTCCCAGCAACATCATTTCAATAGACTGGGCTGTCATGGCCAGAATTGACCCGGCACAGAATATGGCCAACCCCAATAGAATGGCTTTCCGGCGGCCAATCGCGTCGGACAATGGACCAAACAGAAACTCGCCAAACACCATGCCAAACACAAACAGTGTAATGACCAGTTGCGTGTTTCTTGGATCAGCAACATTCAACTCAACACCAATGACACCCAATGCAGGCAACATGCCGTCGATCGCAGCAGCCGTCAGCGACGTAATGAACGAGAACAGGGCAACGAATTCAACGGTGCTAAGTGGTTTTCGCGAGCCGGCCGGACCAATACTGGCTGTCATCAAAAGCGCCTATCTGTCGTGCATGGGCGGTGCGAAGCGCTGCACCGCACGGACAAACTCATGCCTTTCACCAAGGGTGCGATGCGGCCAGATACGGTAACCCTTCAACTTGCCGAAAGGGGCTGGTTGATTCTTGAACAACATGGCCCAGGGGTGCACGCCAACCTGTTTCGCGACTTCATCTATCAGCCCAACGCCCAGAAACGGCATCGCCTGCTGGGCCTCGATCTTGTACCAAAGCATAACATCCCAGGGTATGATCTGACGCGAGATACGTCGGTCATGAACACCATGCTGGTTCACAATCAAAACAGGACGTGTATCGAAAACATGTAAGGCAAGGACGGCGCCAACACCGACAAAAGCAATCAGCAGAAACCAGTCAATCCCGCTGCCAACACCTGATATCAGCGCGAACGCCTCCAGAAGTATGACCAGGCAGGTTGCAGCCAGCCAGATACCCATGACCTTACGGTTCAAATAAACACTATACTCCCCAGCAGATGCCGAACCGGCCTCAACACTGTCAGCTTTCGGCCCTTCTGTGTCCATTTGATACGCTCTTTAACTCATCATGTTGCAACAATCGGTCTTGTCGCGTCTGGCGCGCAAACAATCAAGCAAAAGATGAAGCTGAACACGAAGCACATCGCAAACCGCAGAACTTGCATTGTTTCATATTTGGGATAAATTCCCATAAATGAAAACAAAAGAATCGTCATGAATGCTGATGAAAACCTTGCCGCACGGCTGAAAGAATTACGCCTCAAACAGAAGTGGTCACTGGATCAACTCTCAGAGCAATGCAAGCTGAGCCGAGCCACTCTGTCTCGCATCGAAAATGGTGAAGTCAGTCCAACGGCTCATGCGCTTGGCAGATTATGCGCAACCTACAGCCTTACACTGTCTCGTTTGATGCTGATGGTGGAGACCAATGATACCCCCTTATTGCGCCGGGATGATCAGCCCGTTTGGGAGGATAAGAAAACCGGCTTTGTCCGCCGCTCACTATCGCCTCCTTCTGACAGTTTGATGTGCGAAGTGCTGGAATGCACCCTTGCCCCCGGTGCAAACATAACTTATCCGCAACCACCAAAACCGGGGCTAGAGCACCACCTTGTACTGCTGAGTGGTCATCTCTCGCTTGAAGTGGAGGGAACCACCTACGATCTGACGCCGGGGGATTGCCTGCGTTACCGATTGTTCGGCTCAACTACATTCAAAGCCCATAAATCCCGGGGCGCCAAATACCACCTCATCATTCTGTAAACAGCCATGTGCAACACAGCCCCCATCATTCATTGCCTCGATCTGCAACATTTCGATCGAGCCGTGCCGATACTGGCAGACCTTCTGCACAGTTGTGTCCATGAGGGAGCCAGCGTCGGTTTTGTATTGCCCTTCAGCCTTCAGGACAGTGAAGAGT
>CAZOCA010000168.1:0-6736 GCA_964578105.1 uncultured Pararhizobium sp. | reverse complement strand
AGCCATGAAGGCCGTCGCCACAATGGCGGCAGCATGAATAAGGGTCTTTTTCATTATATCCTCCCAGGATGATATGCTTTGGCTCGAACTCGTTTGAATTCAAACCCTAGCCGGCGAACCGTTCGCCTTGTTCTGCATTTGCAGTATCGCGGCCAGTCTCAAGCGCGGTCTTTGCCTCGAAGAGAACTGTCCGAATTTCTGTTAGATGTGCGTCTTCATTCGCAATTGGGGTCGCCGCTTCGGCAACCGTCAGAAGACACAGAAGATCGCCATTGGCGTCGTTAATCGGCACGCAGAAACGGCGCACGCCTTTCGCATTACCCTGCAAATCATATTGCAGCGTCTCGTCACGTGCGTTCACCAGACGCTCTCGCGCCGCTTGCCAGGACACTTTGGCACCAGCAACACCGACATCAAAAAAGCCTGCCAGATCCCATTGGGCTTCGACCTGCTCTATCGGCAGCGATGCCAAAGCCACACGGGTGATGGAATCCAGTTCATAGGTTGACCGCAGAAAGCCCGGATGGGCACGCAGCCGCAACGCCATTTGCGGATGTTCCTCGCGCAAATGCCAACGCAGGCTCTGATTGCGCAGCAAAATGATCTCCGCTGCAGAAAACAGCTTATTGGAGATGTCCTGACAGGCTTCACTCAGCCGTGCTGGCGAAATCGATCCAAAGGATATGTGCCGTTCAAACGAGAAATTGGGGTGAATACGCCGGTCAGCAGAGCGATAGACATGCCCCGACGCTTCAAGATCACTCAGCAACCGGTACAAGGTCGAGGGCGGCATATCCAGCCGCGCCACAAGCTCCGAGGTCAAAAACCCTTCGCTTGAAGTGTCCGACAGACACTCCAGCACACTGATGATTCGTTCAACGCTATTCGACATCAAAATTCCCAATATTTAGAATTTAATTATCAAATATGAGAATTGAGTCAAGCCAATTCTGGGAGTTGGGGATAATGAGTGTCTGAAATGGCAGAAATGCTTGGAAAAAGCCGCGACCGATTTTCAGCAAGGACTCGTCAGGCCCGTGTCAGATCCCATTCAATTCAGACGGCATCAATTGACAGGATCAGCTTTTTCTGCCGCATTTTGGGCGCTCCACTGCCTGTATTGCCGAATTTAACGGCTCTACGGAGAAGTTTTCTATTCGTACCAAGCTTATGACGGTTGATTTTCCCAAATATGAAATTGGACAGTCTCGAGAGGATGACTGCTGGCACTGATGACCAAAGGTGCCGATGGCCGGTCTTTACGCTCAAGCTTCAGCTTATTGAAGGTGATACAACTTACTCTGCCTGTCAGATGCGCCCCATGTCCACGTACTGCTCCCTTTACTGGCTTTCTCGCCACTTCCGATCAAGGTCAGGTTGAACGTCAAATACAACAGCAGCGGCTGATTGATTTCGCAGTCGCCACCGCAGTTTGTAGTCCTGCTGGTCTAACCGCGGCCCACAAAGGGCATCTGATTGGCCATGACCGTCAGAAACAAAACATTGGCATCAAGCGGCAGATTTGCCATATGCAAAACAGATGACGCCACATTGCTGACATCCATTGTAGGTTCCGGTTTTAACGACCCATCTGCCTGGGGTACGCCACCTGACATCCGCGCCGTCATATCGCTTTCTGCATTGCCAATATCAATCTGACCGCAGGCGATATTGAAAGGTCGCCCGTCCAGCGAGAGTGTACGAGTGAGGCCCGTTATCGCACTTTTTGTGCTGCTGTAAGGCACTGAACCGGGCCTTGGAACTTGTGAGGAAATGGAGCCATTGTTGATGATGCGCCCGCCTTGCGGCTTCTGCTGACGCATGATGCGAAAGGCTTCCCTTGCACAGAAGAACGCGCCGGTGAGATTGACATTGACCACCTCCAGCCAGTCTTCTGTTGAGATCTGATCAATCGTCTGTGACTTTTTGCTCAGACCGGCATTGTTGAACAATACGTCAATGTGGCCACAATGTTCATAGGCTGTGTCAAAGGACGCGCGTACAGAATCCGGATCTGTTACATCGCATGGCAGAGCCAACACGTTATCATCCCCGGCAGCGAGTTCCTGCAAAGGGCCTGGGCGCCGCCCGATCAAGCCAACCCTGTAGCCACTTTTCAGAAACAATTCTGCACAGCTTCGGCCAATGCCACTGCCTCCACCCGTTATGATAATTGACTTGCGATGGTCACTCATACTTGAAATCCTTTCAAAATCGCTGCTTTGACGTTTGATGATTTGCAAAAGGTTTCAGCCAGAAAATTCACTTCTGCAATAGGCTTTGGACAATTTTCTGTTCCCCAAACTGCGGGTCGGCCTATGGATTTGCCGGCTAGTGCTGGTGCTAGTGCTGGGCCGGGTAGCAACCGGCCAGTCGTGCGCGCAAAATAACCAGCGCAACCACTGTATCCAGAGTGGGAGTCTTCACGCCGCATTGCCTTCCGAAATCCTGCACGATACGCAAAATATTGTCGATTTCCATCGGGCGTTTCAAATCATAATCCTGGCACATGGAAGGTTTTTGACGGGCGCCACCGCCACTTTTGAATACGTGTTCCACATCGTCTTCCAAACCCGGAAATCCATGCGCTGCTGCAACGGCGGCGCCTTCCAGAAACAAAGCTCGTGCGACATTTCTTGCATGATTGTCATTCAATATATCGTAGGCTTCGCCACCTGTCAGGACAGATGACGGTGCCGTTGACAGATTGCGCAGTAATTTTCGCCACATGGTCAGGCGTATATTTGCGTCTGTTTCAAATAGCACGCCAGACACCGAAAGCTGCGCAGCAAGTTCGACTGCCAGGTGACTTGCTTCAGGCGTTGCCGGACCCAGCACAAATCTGTTCTTGCTGCTCCGGTTTTGTATGATTCCCGGCTCTACAACTTCATTTGTTGAATGGATCACCACTCCCATTGTCTGCTCAATTGGAAGCATCGCAGCAATGCTGCCATTAGGATCAAGACGAGAGGTATCCGGCGTTGAACCACAGATGTCCATCCCGCGCCCATACCACCAAAAAACACCGTTCATGGCAGTAATAACGGGTGTGCCAGATTCTATGATCGGACGGATTTTCTGCAAGATATCCGGCAGTGCCGGGGCCTTGACCGAAGTAATAATCAGATCCTGAGGCCCCAATGTTTCGGGGGCGTCACTTGCATTGAGACGGACCGTTTTTTCGGTGCCGTCCGCACTTCGCAATTTTAGGCCCCGTGCCTTGATTGCGTCTAAATGCGGGCCTCTTGCAACAACGCTGACGTCATGGCCGCCTTCTTGTAAACGGCACGCCAGAAAGCCGCCAATAGCGCCCGCACCAACGATCATTATCCGCATTTTTGAACTTTCCATGTGATGAAAATCAGGAATTTTGTGACTGGTTGACGAAACGAATTTGTTTCTCTACCGTAAATTAGGTTATCGCTAACCTTTAGGAATATCAATAGAGATATCGATATCATTTTCCGGGTGAATGGGTGCGGAATTTTGCATCACGAAAATTCACCGCAGAATTAAAACAAGTAAATTGCTCTTTGGGAGGATGCTGTGCTTCATAGAAAGATTACTACATTTGGCGTGTCAGCCATGTTGGCTTTCGCCGCACTTAATTCAACATCTGCGCTGGCTCAAACCATTAAAATGGTCATGAGTCCGCCAGCCGTTGAAACAAACCGATACTGGAACACTCCGGGTGACTTTGCGCTCGGGCCGTCCATGCAAGGCCTTGTCGGGCACAACCCGCAAACCGGGATTTATGACAGTAGCAGTCTGGCCGAAAGCTGGACGCATAATGATGACTTTACCGAATGGACTTTCAAGCTGAAACCGGCTGCCGAGTTTCATTTCGGTTGGGGTGCGGTTACCGCCGCAGATGTAATCCACAGCCTGACGCTTCATACAGGGCCGGATACGACACTCAATGGGATCAGCCAGCTCGAAGGCGCTGTTGCAGAAGCCATTGATGATCACACCGTCAAATTCACACTGCCAAAACCGCAAGTGGATTTTCTGTTTGTTCATGGCGGACGTGGATCCTTGGTCATCTATTCCAAAGCCCAGTTCGATGCTGAAGGACTTGAGGGGTATGATGCCAAACCTGCCGGCACTGCCGAATTGCAATATGTTGAACGCCTTGTTGGTCAGGGCCTGACCTTTGAGAAAGTTGAAAATCACTGGTCTGGTAGTGATGCAGAGTTTGACCGTCTTGAGCTGACCTTCATTGCAGAACCGGCCACTACATTGGCAAAACTTCTTGCCAAAGAAGCCGACATCGTGATTTTGCCACGAGAATTGCAGGGCGATGCACTCAGCGCTGGGTTCCAGGCGATACAATCTACAAATGCCTCGAACCAGACAACAATGCTGTTCAACGGTGCATTCTTGACGCCGGGCGATGAAGGCTTGGATAAAACCCTTCCGTGGCTTGATATCAGAATCCGTGAAGCCATAAATCGTTCGATCGATCGCCCAACCATGATTGATGTTCTCTACGATGGCCGAGCAGACATTCTTCCGGTGTTTGGCATGGATCCGCGCCACGAAGGTTATGTTCCAGAACTGGCAGAACGGTTTGAAGGCGCCTACGGCTATGATCTGGAAAAAGCCCGTGCCCTGATGAAAGAAGCCGGTTACCCGGAAAACTTCTCAAATCCGGTTATTCCGATCCTGTCTTCTACGCTTGCAGGCAACCCGGAATTCCCAGCCATGGCTGAATTGATGCAGGTTTTCCTTGAT
Source organism: uncultured Pararhizobium sp. (assembly GCA_964578105.1). Lineage (GTDB taxonomy): Bacteria > Pseudomonadota > Alphaproteobacteria > Rhizobiales. The sequence goes on along the minus strand of CAZOCA010000168.1, from coordinate 2,002 downwards.
GAGGCGGGCTTCCAAACAGAAATCGTTGAGATGGATTGGGCAAGCCTTGGTGGATTGCGTTCCAAACGCAGCGCCAAGATGTTCCATCCCATGCGCAACCTGCCGGTGAAACCAAGTGCTGTTGGCATCCGCAACTACTACTCGGTTATGGGTCGTCCGAAGAACAATTATGAGGACCCGGTCATTGAAGAATTGATGGCACAATATTCCGTGTCAATTGATCCTGCGGAACGTGACAAGCTGGCTGCAGGTATCTTCACCCAGGTGTTTGAGCAATATGCAGTCGCGCCTCTTGCGAGTATTTCTGCTGAGGTGATCGTGAATCCTGAGACCGTCGGCAACTGGGTCTTTCCCGGTGCGACCTCGGTCGGGGTGAGTCATTTCTCATCAATTTCGCCTGCTAAATAGACTGCTGTAACAACGAGTCCCGGGCATGGTTTTTGCTCGGGACTTGATCTGAAAATTAGCTTTGAGGGACGTGTGAATGCTTCGTTTCCTGTTGACGCGACTTTCTCAACTGGTTGCTTCGCTGTTGGTCATAACGGTTATTGTTTTCAGTCTGAGCCATTTGACCGGAAGTCCGGTCGATGCCCTTCTGCCGGATGATGCAACTCCGCAGCAGATTGAATCTCTGACCGAGCATCTGGGTCTGAATCGACCCTATCACGTTCAATATTTTACCTTTCTCAAGAATGCAGCTGTCGGCGATTTTGGCGACTCGACAAAATGGAAAGGCAGTACAGCAGCGCAAGTTGTGGTGGAGCGACTGCCTGCGACACTGAAACTGGGCGGCCTTGCCATGCTCATCAGTCTCGTTGTCGCCATTCCACTTGGCGTTCTGGCCGCTGTCAAAAAGAACAGCGTTTTTGATACGGCCGCCAATATTATCGCCCTTCTTGGACAATCACTTCCCGCGTTTTGGCTTGGCATTGTCCTGATGTGGATTTTTGCTGTGACTTTGGGCTGGTTTCCAACATCCGGCTATGGCGGATTGTCGCACATGATTTTGCCAGCAGTCTCCATGGCCTGGTTTCAAATTGCCGCGCTTACACGGTTGACCCGTTCTGCCATGCTGGAAGTCCTGGATGCGGAGTACATTAAGCTGGCAAGGGTCAAAGGCGTGTCGGAACCGTGGGTCATCTGGAAACACGCTTTTCGTAATGCGGCGATCATACCCATTACCTATTTTGGTGTGCTCGCCGGATCACTTCTCACCGGGTCTGTTGTCATTGAAACGGTTTTTGCCTGGCCCGGCACGGGATTGCTGGCCATCGATGCCATTCGCGGTCGCGATTTTCCGGTCATTCAGTCGGTTGTGCTGTTCTTCGCTGTGTTCTTTCTCTTCGCGAATTTCCTGGTCGATGTTTTATACGCGGTCATTGATCCGCGCATTCGGTATAGTTAAAGGGGCAATCATTGCATGGCTCGAAAACTGAAGCTTTTTGGCGGATTGCCGATCATACCAATCATCATCCTGATGACGGTTCTGATCATCCCGGCATTGTTCGCAGATCTGATTGCTCCCTACGATCCCTATAAGGCTCATTTGCGAGACCGATTGGTGCCACCGATGTTTTTTGGTGGCACGTCAGAGTTCATTTTTGGCACCGACCGTCTGGGCCGTGATGTCCTCAGCCGCATCCTGCATGGTGCAAAATATGCGCTTGTCATCTCACTGGTCGGTATCTTGCTCGGCGCTGTTGTTGGCACCATTCTGGGGTTGCTGGCAGGGTACATGCGTGGCTGGGTCGACATCATCATCATGCGCATTGTCGATATCACATTTGCGCTTCCAAGCATTTTGTTGGCGCTTGCATTGGCATCTGTGTCAGGACCGAGCTTTCAACTGGTTATTTTTGTCGTCATTTTCGTCATCTGGGGATATTTCGCGCGCCAGGTGAGAGCAGAAACGCTTAGCCTGCGGGAACGTGACTTTGTGGCGCGGGCACGTGTTGCCGGAGCCTCGGATTTTCGCATTTTGCGCAAATATATTCTGCCCAAT
>CAZOCA010000167.1:2465-6740 GCA_964578105.1 uncultured Pararhizobium sp. | reverse complement strand
GTGTTGAACAAATCCGCATGCTGGCTGCGAGTCAACATGCCCTCCCTCAACTGGCGTTCCAGCATTTCAGCCTCTGTGTTGTCCATATCAGTGCTGTCTGCCAGAACAGTTTTCAGGTTTTGCAGTGCCTGATCGATACGGGCTTCGCGCTCAATCCTTCCTCGCCTATGGCCCAGTTGAGTGGAGGAAACCAGTGTGCCCCCAGGGGTAAGCCAGGTCCCAATGTGTTTCAAAAACGACAGGCGCATTGTGAGCGGGATGAAGGACAGCACACCATGCATGAGGATCAGCTCTGCTTGCGTGTCAGGTTGGAAGTCAGCCATATCTGCACGGATTGTGATGGGATGCAGATCATTTTTCTGTGCGTAGGATTTGCAGATTTCCAGTGGCGTCTGGCACTGGTCAATAATCGTGACGTCAAGAGAACGGGCAAAGCCGGGCCCGCCAACTGTGACTGCAGCATTCAGCAACCCGGCATAGAGACCGGTGTCAGTTGTGCCGCCAATGATGACCCTGACTGGATTTGAAGTGCTTCTTGCTTGTGCCAGAACTTGGCTGGTTGCCGCCTGAAACTCCGCAAAATCGCCAATGCGCTGGTCAATTGGCAGTGTCGCGCGCCGCATGATGGCGCTGAGATGAAACCCGTGGCAGGCGGTACAGTGACGCGGTGCCAATTTCAGGCACATTCGTGCGTTTGCCATTGGACTTTCCGGGAAATGAAGCATTCAGGCGGCCTATTCGGAGTGTTGAGTTCTGATCAAGGTTGTTAAGGCAACCAGTCTAGACTTTTGATTGTTTTTCAAGTAGCAATTTATCAACGGTGCCTGGTTGATCGATAGGGTGCCTCCTAAGCATCACGGGAAACAAAATGTCTGAATTGAAGCATGGATTGCTGGCGTCTTGCGCAGCCTTTGGTTTGTTGGTGGGATCTGCGGCAGCAGAAGATTATGCGCCCTTTGACAAAGCTGGCTTCTACGCCGCGGTGTTTGGCGGTGTGAACATTCTGCAAGATGCAGATGTATCGGTCGATCGGATGAGCAGTGATATACTGTCAACCAGTGGTGATATTGAATATGACGCGGGTTTTGTTTTAGGTGCGGCAGTGGGTCATGAATTTTTCCACAACATCCGTGGTGAACTGGAACTGTCCTACCGCAGGAATGACGTTTCTTCCTATTACGAAGGAACGACGCCCGTTTCTGGTGCATTCAATCAGGCTAGTCCCGACGATCATATTTCAGCTTTGGCGGTCATGGCCAATGTCTGGCGTGATGTGGATTTGAACGAAACATTTGGCATGCATTTTGGTGGCGGCGTTGGCGTTGCTCAGCTTCATGTCGAGTTGGATGATATTGACGCGACTGGCGGAGGCCAGGTTGGCAAGGTTGATGATTCTGATTGGGTCCTAGCCGGGCAGGCCGGTGTTGGTTTTTCCATGATGTTGCCACAGGGCTGGATTGCATCGGTTGATTACCGCGCCTTCCTGACAGCCGATGGCACATTTGATGGCCGTGATGCAAATGGAGATGCCTTCGAAATCGAGCATGATTATCTTGCTCACTCGATTATGGTCGGGCTTCGAATGCCATTTTCAGGTTACTAGCTGACTTCCAGCCTTCCTAATTTCCGATTTCGCTGATGAACATCTCTGCTTTGCCGCTTTCGTGCCGGAGCAGTTCATCGACGCGTTTCAACTTAATTGTCATGTCCGCTGGCAGAGCTTTTTGCAAATGGTGGCGGAGCAGGTCTTCCTGATCAATGGTCAGTGGTTCGCTGGATACATAGCTCATTTCCAGCCTGTCCAGCGCTGTTTGTCGGAATTGTTGCGACAGAACAGGTACTTCATCCCGGAAGGACCGCATGCCGAAGCTTGGCCAGTATTTGCCGTCTTTGGCGACAAGCAGATTTCGTTCGCGCCCCAGAATGCGGGTAAGAATTGGTTGATTACGGCCGCAACCGCAAGTCTCACCTGCTATCGCGCGGTCTCCAATGGCATAACGGATAAGGGGTGTCGCAAAATTGTTGAGAGTGGTGATGATGACGGCGCCCTCTTGCCCAGGCACACAGGGCTTTCCCGCATCATCAACAATCTCGACCAGCAACGAGTCGGTCTGAATGTGGTAATTGCCATGTGATGGGCACTGAATGGCGATCACGCCGCATTCTTCGGCAGAATAGGTGTCGTTGATTTCAATGTTCCAGCATTCTCTTACAGCTTCCCGCAGATCTTCATCTACGGTTTCTGCCAGTGTTGAGATGCCCTTTGGTGTCCAGTCATTTGCACTTAGTGCCGAAAGGGCTACCAGTTCACGCAGGACAGATGGCAAGGTCATCAGATAGGCGGGGCGACGGCGGCGCAGCCAATCCAAATGGTCTGATATCCGACCCTTTGTTGCCTCCAGTGCAAAACGTTTTCCAGTGTGGAATGGAATGCCCTCATAATCTGCCCAATGGGTGCTGGTTTCCCCTTCGGGCAAAAGTGTTGTTGAGCGCGAGAATTTGCGGATGACAGCAAGCGATTGATCAAAGTCTCGGCGAAACCAGATCAGCGAGCGCAGTGCAAAGGCTTTTTGCCATGTGGCCGTGATGTTCGTGGCTGCCAATTCCACAGGACTGCCAGTTGAGCCAGAGCTGCGTAACAGTGCGACCGGCTTGTGACCAGTGGGGAGGTTTTTGGCCTCCAAATCCTCAGTTTTCGTCTGCAGGGCACTGCGTTTCAGAATGGGGAGTTGGGACCAGATTTTTGCGTTTTGAGCCAGTGCCGCCGGTTTTCCGAAGCCTGCATAGTCACGATAGAGCGGAACATTGGCGACGCAGTGAGAGACAAGCTGGAAAATCTGCTGTGTCCGCATCTTTGTCGTGGCGCTGACTGGAAGCGCCTGTGATTTAATCAGATTCTGCTGAAACGCAAACACTGAGGCAGGGCCAGCACCACCTGCCAACTGGGACTTCCAGCGATCAAGCCAGCTCAAATCCTGTTCAGTGTTGGTCATGGGTGCACCGGTGTGAGGTGAATCGTTTGCAAGACACCTTATAAGTGCTGACGACGCGGCTCAATGGAAGTGTCCGGGCCCATCAGAAATAGTCTGTCAGTTGAGATAATTGCTGCCAGAGGCGGGTGCCATGACCATCTGAAGGCTAAACTGCAATGGCAGAAGGTTTGACAGGAGTAACATCCAACGCCAGCATTTGCCGGTAGGTATCAATGATTTCAGCCAATGCCGATAGAGCTAAAGTATGGGCATCGCGGGCTGCTGGAATGATGCCAATCGGACCTGTTATCCGTGCCAGATCCATGTCTGTCATGCCGAGCGCTTTGAGGGTTGCAAGGCGTTGTTGATGGGTGCGGGCGCTGCCCAAAGCACCGATGTAGCACGGGTTACCCTGTAATGCGGCCTGCAGGAGGCTGACCTCCCAGTCATGATCGTGGAACAGCAGCAAGACAGCGGTCCAACTGTCGAGCGGTAATTCCAGCGGTGCGTCTTGTGTTTTCAGGTGCACGAAATTTGCCCGATCTGAACCGGCCAATTGGTCTTCTGCTGCCGGATCAGGCGATAGCAAGAAAATCGGCAGTTGCATGGATTTGCCTATTCCGGCAACCGCTGCAATGAGTGGGCCGGTTCCTGCAAGAATGAGCTGCAATGCGGGCGGGTGCCATGCAATGAATTTATCGCCCATCCATCCGGTGTGGGTTTGCTGCAGGAGAGCGGATACAAGCCCCGCCTCGGCCGTGAAATTCAGTGCAATGGACTGGCGGTTCTGGACTTGTTGAAGGGCAAATTTGCACGCCTCAGGATCAGGTGCCGGATCGACCAACACTTCAACCGTTCCGCCACATGGCAGTTGCAGGTCCATGAATGGGGACCCGACGCCGTAGATAAGCTGGCGTGGTTGCGCCGCTTCAATCGCTGCCTGTGCCTGCAAACGGAGATCGGCATCGACACATCCATGCGAAACATAGCCTGCCATCTCGCCATCGGCCCGCACCGCCACCAAAGTTCCGACAGATCGAGCGGACCCTCCAGACACATTCGTGACGACACATAATGCACACGGCACCGCATTGCTTTGACAGTCCTGCACATAGGCAAGAATGTCTTCAACGTGTTCAAGAAACTGCGGGTCGGCGTAGTCGGCCATCGTCAGGCTTCGGCCATCTCAACAACTTCCGCAAACTTCTTGAAGAACTTGGCTGCAAGCTTCTTGGACGTGCTTTGAATCAACCGGCCACCAAGCTGAGCCAGTTTGCCTCCGATTTCCGCCTTGGCGGTGTAT
>CAZOCA010000167.1:0-2455 GCA_964578105.1 uncultured Pararhizobium sp. | reverse complement strand
GTATTTAAGTGTGGTGACTCCGTCAGTCTCCTCAAGGATCACATCTGCCCCACCCTTGGCATGACCGGCGGCGCCCCCATTGCCTTGACCAGACAGTGAAAACGCATCCGGCGCGCCTGACTTGTCAAGCTGGACATTGCCGCTGAAGCGCGCTTTGACAGGGCCGACTTTCAGGACCACTTTAGCTTCCAGTTCAGTGTCGGAGTGCTGTGTAAGTTCCTCGCAACCGGGGATGCATTGTTGCAGTATCTCAGGATCGTTCAATGCCTCATAAACGCGTGCTTTCGAGGCGTTGATCGTGACTTCATCATTCAGTTCCATGGGGAATTCCTTATTAACAACAGGGGAATTTTATCGAGGCCAGCATTTCGGCCTGCTCTTTGCTCAAATTGGGTTTTGGGAGCCGGTTCAGCAAGCGGGCGAACAGAGCTCTCATGACGTCGCCGCCTCCTGAACCTGCAAAGCCGCAACTTCCTGGGGTGTGTCAATGTCGTGGAAGAAAGCAGCAGTTTGGGTTGTGATTGAATTCACGAGATCCGGGTTCTCACGGGTGAATTTGTGACATCCCGGGTTGTGATGGTCAGCCAGAAGCCGCGCTTTCAGATCGAAGGGGATGATCAAAGGATTTCCGCGGGCCTTGTTTTGAACCGGCACTGTAATTTTGGCGGATTTGTCTGTGCGATGTTGCTCTAACAACCAAACGAGATGAGTGGCGGTTAGAAACGGCTGATCTCCAAGTCCAATAAAGGTGTCCTGCGCTGGTGCCGATGCGGCCAGTCCGACCGCGACTGATGTTTTCTGCCCCTGTTCAAAATCAGGATTAAAAACGAATTGTACGTTCAGCCCATGCAAGGCGGTTTCAATTTCCGCGCGCTGGTAACCGGTGACAACACTGACCTCGCCATCACAAACGCCAAGGTAAGCTGTAACAGACCGGCGGATCATCGGAACGCCTTCTATGGGGATCAGCAGTTTGTTGATTGTCCCCATGCGCTGCGACAGGCCTGCTGCCAGAATGATGGCCGCGCTTCTATGCATCTGTATCCCCAGCGCCGCGCAGGTGCCGGCGACGTTCCTGCGTCAGTTGAGCGAGGATTGAAAGCGCAATTTCCTGGGGTGTTACAGCATCAATTGGCAGACCGGCAGGCGCGTTGACCCTGGATAGAAGGTCTTGTGAAATGCCTTCATCGGCCAGTTTTTGGGCCAGGGCTGCAAATTTGCGACGGCTGCCGACAAAGGCAATAAAGTCTGCCTGCATCGCCAATGCTGTACGAAGACTTGCAAGGTCATCTTTGCCCTGTGTGGCGATGACGATCATGCGCTTTTCGCCAGTCGCAAGCGTGCGGGGCTGCATCTCCGAAGTACCTTCCGCGAGCGTCCACTGAAATTCTTTGGCCAGTGCCACAAGCGATTGGGCAACAGGGGAGGATCCAAAAATCATCAACTCTGGCAATGGCAAGATCATCTCGACAAAAATGTCGATTGAGCCTTTCGACGGGCAGCCATTGCGAGCAAAGCGCATGCCTTCTACATCGTCCCCGGCTGCAACGCCCTTTTCATCCAGCACGTCCTGTGGATGCAGGGAAATGAGCTGGGGTTGCCCGTCCCTCATTGCGCGATCGGTGGCCTTGGCCAATGCGCTACGCACACAACCGCCCCCGATCCAGCCCTGAAGAATAGTTCCGCTTGCGTCCAAAAGCGCCTTGGCACCGGGTTTGGCGGCGGTTGATCCGGCCGTGCGTACCACTGTTGCAATTGCAAAGGGTTCACCGCTTGCCCGCATTTCCTGTGCAAGTTCGGCAATGTCAGCGTCTGTCAATTCGGCGGGGGTCATAAGCGCACCAATTCGGGCTCAAGCGCTGCAAGATCCGCCAGCTTGTTGGCAGGGCGAAACAGGTCGAGATGGGGCAGGGCAGCTGCCATGCCGCGCGCCACGGGTTCATAGCCATCCCAGCCCTTCAACGGGTTCAGCCAGATGATCTTGCAGCCACGTTTTTTCAGATTTGCCAGAGCGTCGCCGAGCAGTTCAGGCGCGTCGGTGTCATAGCCATCGGACAGGATCAGAACGACCGTGCGCCCATCGACAAATCGGCGGGCATAGGTTTTTGAAAACTGCATCAGGGAGGCGCCGATCCTGGAGCCTCCGCCAAAGCCATCCGCCAGCACAGACATTCGGCCCAATGCGCGCAGCGCATCCTTGTCACGCAGGGCATCTGCGATGCGGACCAGGCGGGTGTGAAAGAGATAGGCGTCGGCTGCATCATCCGAGCGCATCATGCCGGCAATGAAAGATAGAAACACACGGGCATATACGGTCATTGACCCGGATACATCGCACAGTGTGACGATTTTCAGCGGTCGGTCGGGGCGGTGTTTCATCGGTAAATGCAGCGGCTCGCCACCGGTCGACAGACTTTTCCGGATCAGTTTTCGGAAGTGAATCTGGTCACCCTTG
>CAZOCA010000166.1:0-6745 GCA_964578105.1 uncultured Pararhizobium sp. | reverse complement strand
GTATAAGCCGACGCGATTTCAAGGCGCATTGAGGCATAACTGTCAGCAAGTCCCACCGGTAGCGTCTTGGTCAAAGGAGTGTGGAGCATCCATGTCAAATTGAACTCGCCAATCGACAGCGTTACCACTGTCAGCGCTCCGGCGAGGATTCCGGGCCAGGCATTTGGCAGAGCGATGTCCTTAAACCTTTGCCATGATGAAGCGCCCAGCGAGGCTGCCCCCTCCTCCAGCGACTGCAAATCAATTGTGGAGAAGACAGCAAGGACGGAGCGGATCATGAACGGCAATGTATAGAGGACGTGCCCAACCAGAATGAACCAGAATGACAGCCGGAAGCCCTTTATGGTGCCATAGAGCTGCAGCAAGGCCAGTGCCAGTGCCAAGCCGGGAATTGACAATGGCAGGGACACAAATTCTTCCACAATCCGGGATAGGCGTCCGGGAAACCGGTTCAAGCCGTAGGCTGCTGGAATACCGATGATTGCAGTGATTATGAGGCAGCCAAAAGCAATGCCCATGGAGCGCCAGATGGTGTCCGAATAAAGCTCCCAGACCTGACCAACCCACTTCAGAGTCACGCCACTGGCAAGGATGCCCTGGAAATAATTGACCGTGATCCCGGCTAGAATGGACAGGATGGCCGGGACAAGCAGGAATGCACAGGCAAGAAGCGTGACAGCAAATTGGATCGCGAAGGCTGTTCTGCGTGACATAATCTACCCCGATGCCGCGATACTGGTGCCGGTCAGTGACCGGGCAAACATGAGCAATACCCAGGTCACGAGACCCAGAAGGACCGAGAGCGCAGACGCCATCGCGATGTTCGCGGACAGAGTGAATTCGGTGTAGATGACCATCGGAAGTACATCGATGTTTGTGGCCAGCGTGAATGCCGTACCGAACGCACCCATGGCGGTTGCAAAGGCAATTGCGCCAGACGCAATCAGGGCTGGCGCAAGGCCTGGCAGCGTTACGTCGCGCAGGACCTGTAACGGCGCGGCCCCAAGAGAGCGGGCCGCTTCAACCAGCGCTGGATCCAGTTTTTCTGCAGTGGCCATAACCGTCAGCAACACACGGGGAATGGAGAAATAAAGATAGCCGAAGAACAAGCCAATCATAGAGTAGGCAAACACAATTCGCGTATCGAAAATGTTTGAGCTGATGGTGTTGACCAGCCCTTGCCGCCCACCCAGCAGAATGATCAGGAAGCCGATAACAACACCAGGAAAGGCCAGCGGAAAAGTCAGACTTGCAATCAACACGCTTCTGCCCGGGAAGCGATTATGGGTCAGAAACAACGCTGCAGTTGTTGCGATCAACACAGCTGCAATGGTGACCGCAAGCGACACCAGGACTGTATCAAGCAGGCTTTGCATGTAGCGGGGATTTGAAACAATTTCGGCATAGATCAACCAGCCCTGATCCCCCTCGACAGAGGCAGAGAACAACCGGACCAGAGGCAGCGCCAAAAACGCAAGACTGAAAATCAGCAATGGCAAGAAGCAAAGAAATACAAACAATTTAAGATACCGAAAACAGTTATGGAAAATGGGCTGCGAAACCTTCAGATTTCGCAGCCCGGCTTGGCTACTTCACTTCCGCAAGATAGCGATCACCAAATGCCTTTTGGACTTGTTCCATCTTGGCATAATCAACCGGTGTCGCGCGCTCATAGTCGCTGTCCGGCAGGAATTTGGCAGCGACATCTGCTGGCAACTCAACCGGACGTGCCGGTTTCAGGAATGCATTTGTCCAGATCGCCTGACCTTTGTCGGACAGAATGAAATCAAGCACTTTTTTGCCAACTTCCGGCTTGGGGCCATTGGCCACAAGGCTCATCACATACGGCACGACAACAGAACCTTCGCATGGCAGGACGAATTCAAAGTTTCCATCTTCGGTATATTTGCCGCGATATGCGTTGAAATCGTAATCAAACAGGATGGGAATTTCACCTGAGACAACGCGGGCATATGAAGTCTGTTTTGGAACGATTGGATCATTTTCAGCAAGTTCATTGAAGAAAGCAATCGCAGGATCGAAATTATCCAGATCACCACCAAAAGCCCGGTTCACGGCCACTGCACCGGCATAACCGACAAAGGCACTGGATGGGTCAAGATAGCCGACCATGCCTTCATATTCCGGCTTCTTCAGATCGGCCCAGCAAGCAGGTACTGGCGCGCCGCCCAGAGCATCCTTGTTCACAAAAAGGCCCAATGTGCCGTAGTGGATGGTGAACCAACGGCCATCAGGATCCTTGAGGCCCTCCGCAATGTCGTCAAAGCCTTTTGGCTTGTAAGCGGTAGCAACGCCCTCATTTGCGGCCTTGATGCCGGTGGTCACGCCGTAATAGGCCACGTCGGCAACAGGGGATGCCTTTTCAGCAATAAGCTGGCTGATGGTTTGGCCGGAATTCTTGTTGTCATGTGGCATTTTCACGCCAATTTCGGCTTCAATCGCCTTGAGCATGGAAGCCCAATCGGCCCATTGTGGTGGACAATTGTAGCAGATGGCATCTTCCGCCTGAGCCGGCATGGCGGAAAGAAGAGTTGCTGAAACAACAGCACCAAGGATATATCTCATTTGTCTTCTCACTTTACTTGTTTGGTTGCATTTGGGTGGCTGACAAATCCGACGGCCGAGTTGCAGCTTGGCCGTCGGAATTTTTCTTTGCGGCAACGGATAGGCTTTCGCCGCAACGAAATTCGAATGGAAGAGAAATCACGCCTGCTGGCGGCTTCTCGTTTTTCTGTAGAGCTTTGACCAGCAATTGCGCGGCCTTGGACCCCATATCGTGACAGGGTGTGGCAATCGTCGCCAATTTAGGATGGACAAGATCGGCCACTGCAATGCCGTCAAACCCGACGACACTGATATCGTCTGGGACCGATTTACCAAGGCTTCGCAACGCGCGGATACAGGCCAAAGCCAGCATGTCGTTTGAGGCAAACAGGGCCGTTGAGGATGGTGATTTTTCAAACAGATCAATCAAAGCAAGTTCAAGATCACCTGGCGCATAATCGACCTCAAGAAGTGTCGGCTGATTCAAATTATGTTTTGCGTAGATGTCCACAAAACCCTTGTAGCGATCTGCTGACCGGTCCGATTTTGCAAATTGAACCGCAACAAAAGCGGCGTCCAAATGCCCAAATTCAAATAGTTTTTGACCTACGATCCGAGCGGCTTCCACATTGTCTACGCCGACAGCCGAAATACCTGGCTCTGTTGGCTGGTTGAATATCAGGCAATGTGGAATATTGTTGTCATTCAATACCTGCAAAGCATTGCTGTTTTCCGGCGACGATACCGTGAGCACGACACCATCGACCTGTTTTGCCAGCAATGTGGCCAAGGCCTTTTGTTCTGTCATCTGGTCGTAATTGGCGCATGTCAAAATCACATCATAACCATGAACCGCCGCTGCTTGCTGAATGCCTTGCACCGCATCAGCAAATACAGGATTGCTCAAAGTTGGAACCAACACGCCGATGGTCTTGCTGCGCTGGCTTTTCAGGGAGCGGCCAAATTCATTGAACTTGAACCCCAATTCCTCGGCAGCAGCCAGCACCCGCACGCGACTGGCAACGCTTGCTGGACCGGAATTATTCAGTACACGGCTGACCGTCGCAATGCCGCAGCCAGCTCGTTCTGCAACGTCTTTTATGGTTGGTTTGTTTGGTAACACCAATTGATACACCGCCCTGTGGAAACGTTTCCACTTTCACCATATCTACATTACAGCGGTGTGACAGTCCAGTGCATTCAAATTCCAGTATCTCTCGATAGCCTCCAAGTTGACCCAAAAGTCCAGCAAAATAACCTCGCAGAATTCGGTGCGGATATTTGTGATTGCAGGCTATGATTGTTACAATCTTTTGTGTTCAAAGAGCTTTAATGCGCCGTTTTACCAGACCCAATTTTTGCCTATCATATCGTCGATGAATCAACTGTGAGATTTTCCATTTGAACACAGCAATACCGTTGACCTCATGAGCGTCAAAACGATACCGCCTTGCTGAATTTCCCAATGTATAAACAGAACTAGATACAGGAGTAATCCCTATGAACAACAAGCCTCGCTATGCGCCGGAAACCCTTCGCACAATGGCGAAAGAGCTGTTTATGGGGGCGGGTCTTGATACGGAGAAAGCAAGCGCGGTTGCACATTATCTTGTGCTTGCCGATGAAATGGGTCACTCGACCCATGGGCTGGCCCTAACCGCTTGGTATTTGCAGATGCTGGCGACGGGAGACATGGCAAATTCCGGTCATATCAAAACCGTGTCTGATCGTGCCGCAGCGGTCGCCTGGAATGGAGGGCGTCTTCCTGGCGCGTGGCTCACGTCCAAAGCCGTGGCGCTCGCCTCAGAACGCGCCATCCAACATGGCACCTGCACAATTGCCATTGCTGAGTGCCACCATATTGGCTGTCTGGCAGCCTATTTACCGGATGCAACAGATCAGGGCCTGATGGTCTCTGTCGCCTCCTCATCTCCCTCTGGGTCACAGGTTGCGCCGTTTGGCGGTACCAAGGGTGTCTTCAGCCCCAATCCCATCGGCTATGGCATTCCCGGTCCGGACGATCCGATTTTAATTGATATTTCGGCCTCCATTACGACCAATAACATGGCCAAGCGCATGCGGTTGGAGGGGCGAAAATACGACCATGATTGGGTCATGGAGGCCGACGGGACACCTTCAAATGATCCCGAGGCACTGGAAAGAGGCGGCACGCTTTTGCCCACTGGCGGTCTGGATCACGGACAAAAGGGATATGGCATGGCCATTTGGGCCGAAGCTCTGACGCAGGGTCTTGCCGGGTTTGGCCGACCGCAGCAACCCAAGGGCCTGTGCTCAGCAGTCACGGTACAAGTATGGGACCCGGAAGCGTTTGGTGGTCGAGAAGCCTTTGTGAAGCAAATAGGATGGCTTGCAGATGCGTGCCACAACAGCCCGCCACGCGAAGGTGTCGAGAGAGTCCGCTTGCCCGGCGAAGCGGCGATGCGCCGTGTTCGTGAAGCGCGGGAAAACGGCGTACCGCTGCATGATGGCATTATGGGGTCACTGAAGCGCCATGCCGAGCAATTTGGCGTGACCCTGCCCGACCCTTTGTAATGCGGCTTTCCCAGCCTTAAGCAAGGGGTCCTTTGATTTGTATCAACGCAGACCAATGCTCCACGGTACGATAATCCGTTTATCGAGCCAGGGAGCATCTGCAATGAAGAGCGATCATATTCAAACGAAAAATACCGGGTTTTCTGCTGTCGCAAAATTGGCCCTCTCTGCGTTCAAGCGCCATTCCATATACGATGATGAGACATCGGCGCTGTGGAAACACAGACTGCCGAATTCCTGCTCTGAAGCTGATTATCTGTTCCACTATGCAAGGCTTGCTGCCAATGCACACAATACACAGCCGTGGTTGTTTGGCCACGTGGCCGACGCATATGTCATCAAACCTGATCCGGCACGAAGGACCCCCGTGGTCGACCCGGATGATCATCATCTTTATTGCAGTCTTGGTTGCGCTACAGAGAATTTGCTTTTGGCTGCCAATGCAGCAGGCAAAGCTGCCTCAGATGCATTTAATCCTGAGGGCGATGGAGAAATTCAAGTTCGCCTTTCATCTGAGACGACAGCCAAAGACCCATTGTTTGACGCCATTATCGACCGGCAATGCACGCGTTCAGACTACAGCGGCCAGCCAGTTCCCGACGCGCATCTGAGGCGCCTGTCTGACATGCCCCAACTATCTGGCTGCGAGTTGATTGTGATAACTGACACCCCCCTGATTGAGCAGGTTTTAGAGCTGATTCTGTCCGCCAATTCAGCGCAAATTGGAGATCCCGCATTTGTCAGCGAATTGACATCATGGCTGCGCTTCAATGCCGCCAGCGCACTTGCAACACGTGATGGGCTTTTTGCGCCCTGTTCCGGCAACCCCACCTTGCCGAACTGGTTGGCTGGGCCTGTGTTCAAAACAGTTTTCACGGCAAACTCAGAAAACAAAAAATGTGCCAGGCAGGTCCGCTCTTCCTCCGGACTGGCGATCTTCGTCTCCGACAAAGACGACAGAGAACATTGGATATCGTCCGGGCGTAACTATCAGCGATTTGCACTTCAGGCGACCCTGCTGGGCATCAAGCATGCATTTTTGAATCAGCCCGTCGAAGTGCTGCAGTTTCGGAAGAAACTCGCTGCCGTGCTTGGCATCGGCTCGGCATAGCCAAAACGAACGAGAATATCAGCTACATTACGGATGGCTTCAGCATTTTTGACCGAAGCGCCTCCAAATTTCATGACACGCATATAAAAAACTTTAGGGCCAGGCGACAAAATGATCCTGACCGCATGCTTCTCTAAAAACGCCCCAAGTTCAGCGAGCTGACCAATGGGATTTGCATCAAAATTAATAAAATGAAGGATAAGCCCTTGGGCTCAAACGGGATGCACCATGCATCATCTTGATATGACGAGTGATCGGACCAGACGGCCCTTTCGCGTTTTGATCATGAGTTTATATAAGCCCATAGGAAAATCCGGCGGCAGGTGTAGTTGCTGGAGATCAAGCCCCTCAGTCAATTGAAAAGGCCCCATCACCACACGACCGGTATGGTCATACATAGACACAGACAGAGGGTCTTGACCTTGGGGCAATCCTGAAATATGGACCTGGTTGCTGGCTGGATTAGGATAGATATTCACCTGCTCTTCCCATGCCAGCTCCGCCATAGAAGTTGTA
>CAZOCA010000165.1:0-6761 GCA_964578105.1 uncultured Pararhizobium sp. | reverse complement strand
ATGACGCTGTCGGCGCCGATGGATCGAACGAGATCCATATTACCGGTGCTGCAGACACCGCTGACATGTGCGCCAAAATACTTCGCGATTTGGACCGCGGCCGTGCCAACCCCGCCAGAGGCGCCGTTTATGAGTACTTTGTCACCGCTTTGGATGCCGGCCTTGTCGCGCAAAAAATTTAGAGCTGTTGCCGCGCCAAAGGACAGACCCGCTGCTTCCTTGTAGGACAAGGCGGCAGGCATCAATGCAATGGCTTTGTTCTCTGCAATGGTGGCAAATTCGGCATAGCCGCCAAAACAAGCGCCGGGATAGGCAAAAACGTCATCGCCAACCTTAAAACGAGTGACGCCTTGTCCAACGGCAACAATTCTGCCGGCATATTCAGTTCCAAGGATTTTGCGTCTTGGTGCGAATATCCCAAATACCAGGCGGCCAATCAGCCCAAATCCCCTTGGCAGGTCCAGGCTGCGTGCTTTTTGATCACCAGCGGTCACGCTTGTTGCATGTATCTTGACGAGCACCTCATTGTCTTTCGGTGTCGGTTGGATTGCCTGCGTCAGCTTGAGCACGTTGGGGGCACCATATTTTGTGTAAGTCACAGCTTTCATTGTTCCGCTCCAGATGAGTAAGTTGATGTCTGAGTGACTATATAAATATGCATTTTCCGAAGATAAATTGACTAAATTCGCGTAAATGATATGCAATTATGCATGGAATGGAATGGCGTTAAATTTGACTGGAACCACGCAAAAGCGTTTCTCATCACGGCCGAAGAGGGCTCATTGTCAGCTGCAGCACGTGTTCTGGGCGCAGCTCAACCGACCCTTGGCCGACAGGTCAGTGCGTTTGAGGAAGAACTTGGCATCGTGCTTTTCCAAAGGGTGGGGCGCGGGCTGGCCCTAACGGAGGCAGGTTTGGAACTGCTGGATCATGTGCGTGCCATGGGCGACGCGGCCAACCGGGTTTCTCTGACGGCCTTGGGTCAATCGCAATCCATAGAAGGAATTGTCCGCATATCTGCGAGCGAGGTCTATGCGGCCTATCTGTTGCCACCAATCATTGCAAGGTTGCGGCGGGAGCAGCCAGCTATCGAGATTGAGATTGTCGCATCCCATTCTACCAGCGATCTGAGACGACGCGAAGCTGACATCGCAATACGTAATTTCCGGCCCGCCGAACCTGACCTGATTGCCAGGAAAATCAGGGATGTGCCCGCGCAGCTTTATGCTACGCCTGAATATCTGGACCGGATAGGCAATCCAAAACTGCCATTTGACCTTCGAAATGCCGAGTTCATCAACATCACCAGTGGCGATGCCTTCATGCATGGCCTCAACAGAATGGGTCTTGACCTTACAAAGGCTAATTTTCCCATCATGACCGAGAATTATCTGGTGATGTGGGAATACGTAAAACGGGGATTGGGTATTGGCGTTCTGGACGCTCATATAGGCGATGCGGAACCGGCCGTGATGCGCGTACTCCCGGACCTTGAACCCCTCATGTTTCCCATTTGGCTCGTTGCCCATCGGGAAATAAGTACCAGCCTCAGGATCAGGACAGTGTTTGATCTTCTGGTGAGCGAATTGGCAACGCCTTAGAAGACAGGATGGGGCCGAAGCCCCACCCCATTCTTGAGTAGCTAACTGTTTAGCGTTCCAGCGCGCCGATGCCGGAGAAGCGGAATGCTTCTTTTTCCAGAGCGTCGATTTCCTCAACGCTCATTTGATCATGGGCAATTGTGATGCGTCCAAGAAACACAAGTGGAAGCTCGGCTTCGCGACCTTCCAGATGGGCTTTGATGGCTTCCGCAGTAGCTGCACCTACATCATCACCCATGCGCATTGGCGTTGCGTCCAGTTCTCCACGGCGAATGGCATCCAGTTCCAGGCCGGTGCCACCCCAACCAGTAGAAAAGATTTCCTTTTCCTTGCCGATTGCAAGTTGTGCTTCAACCGACCCCATGGACATGGCCGTATTCGCATTGTGAATGACTTTTGCTTCCGGGTAGGCCTGAAGGATCAATTGCGTACCCTCAAAACCGCCTTCGCGCTGATACTCACCATAGTGCTCATAAACAACATTCCAGTTGGCTTTTTCCTGAACACAATCCTTGAAATCACCGGATCGTTGATTGTCGGTAATGCCGGGAATACCGCGGTTCATGGCATAGGTCACATCCGTGCCAAGCCGTTCAACCATGTAGTCACAAATCTTGAGTGCGCCATAGGCTGAAGAAAAGTCGAACCACGCCGCAGGTTGTTGTTTGAGATATTTCAGCGGTGTGTGGAACGCCCAGACAAATGTTGTCAGATCCGGGTTCTGGGCTAGCTTGTCGATGTTATCGGCCTGTGTGGCCAGTTCAGAGGGGCCAAAAATCACGAAATCATAGAGATCTGCATCCTGATCCACTTGTGCGGCATAGGTTGCCTGAAGCGAATGCTCGACCTGTCGCGAAGCAAATTCGCGGGTTTCATACTCAATTCCCAACTGATCCAGCCGCTTTGTGAGTGCCAGATAGTTGCGTGCCCAGAAATCCGAAACATCAGCTGATGGATAGATCAAGGCAATCTGCAGTGGCTTATCCTGCGTGCCGGTATATTTGGTGGCTTCCAGACCCGTCGCATTTTGCAGGGCTTCCAGTGCGCCGTCCTGATTGACTTCACCCGGTAGATAATGCTCCCGGTCTGCAAAGCCTTCCATTTCCTTCAATGGCAAGTCTGCTGCCATCGCTGTTGAGGTCAGCAAAGCTGCCGCAAGGCCCATTTTTAGTCCCAGTTTCCAATTTTTCATTTTTTTCCCTCCCGGAATTTGCAGCCACTTTGGAATTTTGACTGCGATGAAATTGTTGTTTTTAGCCGCTCGGATTTGGCGACCCGCCGAGCATAAGGCTGGCGATGCTCAGGATGATCGCAGCTCCGACGATGTAGCCGGTCAGCCTCAGTAGTTTTCGATTGTCGGGATTGCCCATTGCGGCCCTGATGCCGCCAGAACCGTCGCGGTCTTTCTTTTGCAGCCATGTGTAAAGGGCCACCGAGAAAATGATCACCACACCAGAGGCAACGGATTGCCAGAAGAACTCAATGCGTAGTGTCACAAGCGCATTGATCATCATCGACAACAGCAGCACACCAGCCAGTGACCCGACGATGGAGGCGCGACCGCCAAACAGCGATGTTCCGCCCACCACGACAGCTGCAATGACATGCAGATTGAAGTAAGGCGCGGAGGTTGCCTGGATGGCGTTCAGTTTGCCCGTCAGCATGATGCCGGCAAGGGCGGCCATGGTGCCCATCAGCACATAGGCGTAGACCCGGTGCCGGTCGACAGCGATGCCGGTCATATCGGATGCTTCCGGATTGGAGCCAATGGCAATGGTGTAGCGCCCAAAATGGGTCGACTTCAGCAGCACATAACCGCCGATGAAAGTCAGCACACCGATCAGGACGGGTGTGGGCAGAAATATCAAAGACTGGCCACGACCAATTTCGGTGATCATGTCTGGAAAACGTGCAAGCACCAGCCCTTTGGCAATGACCAGAGCGAAGCCGCGATAGACAAGGTCCATCGCCAGAGTGCCGATCAAATCCGGCACTTTGAACTTGGTGATGACGAGGCCGTTGATCAGCCCCATCATGGCGCCAAGGCACAAGGCAATGAGAGCTGCAGACCAGGCCGGAAAGCCATATTGTTTGATCAGAAATGCCATGATGATCGACGACAGGGCAGCAACAGATCCGATAGACAAATCAATGCCGCGCTGGGTGATGACAAATGTCATCGCCATAGCCATGGGCATGTAGAGCGCCGCATCGAGCAGGATTTGATTGAGGTTGGAAAGCCGGAAGTAACGCGCAGGCTCCACAACGCCCATGAAAACGATGATCATCAGGATCATCGCCATAGGGCCAAGGAAACTGACATAGGGCGCCAGACGTTCTGACAGGGTTTGCGCGCCGCCGGGGGCGGGTGAATCAGATTGTGACATGTTTCTCTAAGCCGCCGTTCTGGTGCCGACGATAAGGCCAAGCACTTCTTCATTTGTTGTGTCCGCAGTCATCACGACACCGGCACACTGGCCACGACGCTGCACATGAATGCGGTCCGAAATTTCGAACACATCATCAAGTGAATGGGAGATGACGATAATTGCCAGACCCTGCTGTTTCAGTACTTTGATCAGCTCAAGGGTACGGGCTGTCTCCTGAGGCCCCAGCGCTGCCGTTGGCTCGTCCATGACCAAAACGCGCAGATCATCGTGACGGACAGCACGAGCAATTGCGACAGCCTGTCTTTGACCGCCGGACAAGCTCTCTGTTGCAACATCCATGCTTTTCAACTGGACACCCAGCCGGTCTTTCAGGACGCGGGTGGCTTCAGATTTCATCAGCTTGTTGTCGAGGGCTTCGAACCCAAAAACCTTTTTCGTCAACTCGGCGCCGAGAAACAGGTTTTCCGCCGGTGTCAGATGGTCGGCAATCGCCAGGTTCTGATAGACCGCATCAATTCCATTCTCGATGGCATCGGAATGGCTGGCCATTGAAAAGGGTTTGCCATCAAGCTCAATCGACCCTTCAGTGGGCTGATACACACCGGTCAGGATTTTGATGAGCGTCGACTTGCCGGCACCATTGTCACCGACAATTGCCAGCACTTCACCGGCATAGGCCTCCAGATCGACATGGCTTAAAGCGACGACGCCGCCAAAACGTTTGCTGATGCCACGCATGGCAACGATAGGCTGATTCTCAACCATTCTTATCCTCCCAAAAGGCAAAGGTCACCCGTGTCCGAAAGCGACGAGCGCTTGCAGATTTCAGCTTTTTGCTGGCGTTAAAGAACCCCTGTTCAAGCACAATTGACTGGCAATCGAACTTGATACCTCCACCTTCGATTCCTATACGTTACCGGTAACTAGCGTCAAGTGTTATCGATAACTTTTTCTGGTTTATCTAATGATTCGATGCCGGTTAAACCTGAATCACAACTGCAGAAAAGCTGCGTAAACACCTGATTTGACTCTTTAAATGAGCCTTCTGAAAAGACAGTGAATTCCGTCTTGATTGTCTTGCAGCCAGCACGATTGCAGTCACTGCTCGGACACATAATACGGTGCATCGCGCCCAATCGGTTGTGGCTAAAGATGGTCTGGTGAACTCGGATCGAAGGAGCATGAGGATTTGTCATGCGCAAAAATGACGTGTTTGGCAGCAAAAGCTTTATTCTGCCGCCAAGCGCTGTTAAAAGCCCCAACAGATAGACAACCGGCATTGGTATCGATGATACATTTATCAAGACGAACCATACGAATTACTGGCCCGGCCTCCCTTTGAGGCGCGGGCAGGTTTGCGCGCGGGGAGCCGGGTTCCACACACAACTGCAGCGTAGAGCAACGATAGGTCCCAGACCCATTTGTGCTCTGACACTTTCTCCTGACTTTAGAGTTGATAATGGCTGAAAATACCAATGCGCCAGCGCGCGACTATTCCAAAACACTGTTTTTGCCGAAAACCGGTTTTCCAATGCGGGCTGGTTTGCCCAAGAAGGAACCTGAAATTCTGTCCTTCTGGGACCGGGCTTCTTTGCAGAAACAGATCCTGAGCAACACCATGCTGCACGGTGCCGGCGCTCAAGAGCGTCCTAAATTCGTGCTTCATGATGGCCCCCCTTATGCAAATGGCAACCTGCATATCGGACATGCCCTCAATAAGGTCCTGAAAGACATCATCTGTCGGTCCAAGCAGATGCAGGGCTTTTACGCGCCTTATGTGCCAGGCTGGGACTGCCACGGTCTGCCGATTGAATGGAAGATCGAGGAACAATATCGAGCCAAGGGCAAAAACAAGGACGATGTTCCCATCAACGAATTTCGTAAAGAATGTCGTGAATTTGCGGAACACTGGATTGGCGAACAATCAAAAGAATTTTTGCGTCTGGGCGTTCAGGGTGACTTTGACGATCCTTACAAGACCATGGCCTTTCACGCTGAGGCGCGGATTGCTGGCGAATTGATGAAATTTGCTAACACGGGTCAATTGTACCGTGGTTCCAAACCCATCATGTGGTCCGTAGTCGAACGCACTGCTCTGGCCGAGGCTGAGGTCGAGTATCACACGTATGAAAGTGATACGATCTGGGTAAAATTCCCGGTCATCAAAGGGCCTGATGCGTTGCTGGATGCCTCAGTGGTGATCTGGACAACCACGCCCTGGACCATCCCCGCCAACCGCAGTGTGTGTTTTTCGGGAACTGTGTCCTACGGCCTTTATGAAGTTTCCGCTGCAGAGAATGATTTTGGTCCACAACCTGGTGACAAGCTGATCTTTGCCGATGCTTTGGCCGAGGAATGTGGAACAAAAGCAAAAGTCCAACTGTCGCGGATTTCTGATGTGTCGGCTGATGATCTGACCGGCATGGTGCTGCATCATCCACTGCAAGGTATGGGAGTTGAGGGCTATCAGTTTCAGATCCCGGTGCTGGAAGGCGATCATGTCACAGCTGATACCGGTACAGGCTTCGTACACACAGCACCTGGCCATGGCCGTGATGACTTTGAAATCTGGGTTGCCAAACGCCGTGACATAGCGGCACTGGGCATTGATACGTCCATCCCTTTCACGGTGGATGATGCCGGATTCTTCACTGACGAGGCGCCCGGCTTTGGCCCGTCTGCAGAAGGTGGCGCTGCCCGTATTATTGACGACAAGGGCAAGAAGGGCGATGCCAATCAGCGGGTCATCACTGCGCTGATTGGTCAGAGC
>CAZOCA010000164.1:4010-6766 GCA_964578105.1 uncultured Pararhizobium sp. | reverse complement strand
GGGTTTCAGCCAACAGCGCATAACGATCATACTGATGTAAATACCGGCGGACAGCAGCCCTGGTATGAAGCCGGCCAGAAAAAGCTGGCCAATGGAAACCTCGGCGTAAATGCCGTACAGCACCATTAAAATGCTGGGAGGGATCAGCGAACCCAGCGTTCCCGATGCAGCAATGACCCCGCTGGCAAGACCCGCATTATATTTATGTTTGAGCATTTCGGGCACCGCAATGCGGGCCATCGCAGATGCCGTTGCAACACTGGAGCCAGAAGCGGAAGCAAACAATGCGCAGGCCGCGACCCCGGTGACGGCAAGACCGCCCGGCAGGCGCGCCAGAAAAATACGCATCGCACGGAACAGACCATTGGTCAGCCCCGTCGTTGTGCAAACATACCCCATCAGCAGGAACATCGGCACCGCTGTCAGCGACCAATTGCCAATGAAGTTGAAGGGTGTGCTTGAGATCACGCCAAGTGCCGCCTTCGGACTTGTGATCTCCATAATACCGATCAGGGAGACGCTGCCGAGTGCCACAGCAATCGGCACCCGCAGGACAAGCAAAAGCAAAGCGGCCCCAACGCCGATAAACCCAATCGTGATGGATGTCATTTGATGATGTCCCTGTCATCAGCCATCTGCGGCGCACGCTGCGTAAGAATGCATTTGACCATATTCAACAAGATCGCAAGAACCAGTGCTCCGCTGCCCAAAGAGAGCGACCAACGGCTGGGCCAGACATAAAACAGGATGTTCGACATGACGGTTTCCTGCTCGGCGGTTGCCTTGAGTGCATCCACGCTGGTCTGGTAGCAGAACACACCGTAATAGAGCACCGAAACAAGGCAGCCAAAGACGTAGACACCCACTTGCAAAGAATTGGGGAAATTCTGGAAAAACAAATCGACCGCAACGTGTTCGTGCCGCAATTCCAAAAACGCCAGGGGAAGGAAAACAATGCTGACCATGTAGTAGTAGGAAACGGTTTCCAGCGTGCCGATAATTGGCGAATTCGCCACCAGCTTCATGAAGATATCGGCCCCCACATGGACCATCATCAGCACCAGAAACACCCCGGCAAGAGCCATCTTGGCCGTAGCCAGTTTCTGGATCAGGAATTCGGCCCGATCTGTATTTGCGATGGCTGTTGTCATTTCACGACCCGGATCGAAGGCACTGGCACCGCGTCTTTAAGCGTCTCACGCAAATGGCGTTTCCAGTAATCAGTGATCGAGTCGAAATACAGGCTGTCAGACCTGACGATACTCTGCACACCCATCCCGGGCCTCAGACAAAGTGGTGTGTTCAGCAACAATTCGATTTCAGCTGGTTTGCTGCCCTTGGTGACAAAGAACTGCGACCAGATTTCATTCAGCGAATTATGGAACCCCAGACTGTGCGGCACAATCGCGTCGCGTAAGGCCGGATCTGTCCGAGCCGATGATAGAAAGTCAATTGTGATCATGAACAGACGCCCTGAAAACCGTTCCCAGAGAAAATCGACAAAATCATCAATGGTCAGTTCATGATTGTGATAGGCATCTGCCTTTTCGCGCACCAGCGCAATTTCATCCACCAGCAGCATCTCGACAGATGCAGCGATCAGCGACTCTTTTGTCGGAAAATGATGCAGCAGCGCCCCGCGCGAAATCTTGGCATGCCGGACCACGACATTTGTGGAAACGTTCTGAAATCCGTAATCATAGATACAGTCCAAAGTGGCGGTCAGGATTCTCTCCTGCATCTGGGCTGATCGTTCTGCCTGGCTTTTGCGTTCTGACTTGGTCGACATCTAGTGTCCCTTTTCCGAATTAAACCCGGAATCGATTGATACAGGCTCCAAGTGTAACAAGTCAGCCTCCTTTATAAATAGTCCGGACCGCCTGTTGCGGTCCGGAACACTTGCTTCAGTTCACCCCATATGTCGCGACATCAATATTATCAAAAAGATTGGCGCGCAGGATCGCCGCGATGGCGCTGGCATCAGAACGGTCGACATCGGCATAAAGTGCTTCCCATTTCTTGACGGTGTCATCGAACGCACCAAGCACTTCTTCAGGATTTCCAATCCCATATTTCTCGCGCACTGTCGTATAGACATTGCTGACATTCTCTTCGGCAAAAGCTGCAATATTGCCCAGGAATGCCTCATCTGGTTGATAGACAGTCACCCCATGCTCTGCCGCTTCTTCAAGAGCGGTCGTGACCGCACCGGCATAGCCTACATAGAGTTTGCCAAGTGCTTCAGCGTTTGCGTTCAGAACCAGGCGTCGGTCATCTTCGGACAGGCCTTCCCAGAAATCCGGATTAAATGCCCACATCGGACCGGACCAATACATGCCCAACGGCGCCATTGTCGTGTGTTTCGCAACATCCCAAAGGCTGCGCGATTTCAGATCACTGGCAACATTCACCGCACAATCAAGCGTACCCTTTTCAACGCCTTGATACATTTCACTTGAAGGAACATTGACGGGAACCGCACCAATGGTTTCAGCCCAGCGGGACAGGGCTGCACCTGATGTGCGGACGCGTTTTCCCTTCAAATCCTCAATCGACTTGATCGGGGCATTACACATCAAATTGTAAGGAGGTGTGCTGTATCCACCGCCATAAATGACGCCTGCGCTTTTCCACTGCGCCAATGCGGCCGGATAATTCATATTAAAATCTGATGCTGCAGATACCATCACCAGCGGATCATCATAGTTGAAACCAAGCTCTTGAATGGCATTGGAAATTGGAAGCTCTGCGGGCGT
>CAZOCA010000164.1:0-3910 GCA_964578105.1 uncultured Pararhizobium sp. | reverse complement strand
ACCCAATACTTTCGTCACTTTTTGCATTTCAGTCTCCATCGTTGAGGTATAATTGCAGCAATTGACTACAGCCGCTCTTTGAAAAGATTTCCGCCCTTCATGACCAGATCAAGATAACGATCCGGGTCCTGAAGTATTTCAATATCTTCCAGCGGATTGCCCTGAAGCGCGATCAGATCTGCATGGGCATCGACCGCCACAACGCCAACCTCACCGGTCATCTGAAACAATTCAGCTGCCGTGGTCGTGGCCGAGCGAATGACTTCCGCCGGGGTTTGAAATTCGCTGCGGATCTTGAATTCAAGCAATTGATGGCGATGCATTGGCCCCAGCAGATCGGTGCCAAACACCATTTTCACGCCGCGCGAATGAGCATGGGCATGGGTAATGCGGCCTGCATCAACAATCTCATGGACCTTGTCGCACATTTGTTGCGGCATTCCGCCGGCGACGCCTTCGGTGGCGAGCACAGCATGGGTGGACATGGTGGGCACCAGAAAGGCGTCTTTTTCCAGAAGCAAATCCATAGTGCTGTCGTCAATCAGATTGCCATGTTCAATGGAACGCACACCGCATTCCAAAACGCGGTTAGCGGCACGCGCCGTATAGACATGGGCCGCAACATACGTCTCTGCAGCCTCTGCCTCTTCGACAGCTGCTGTCACCTCATCCAGGGCAAACTGCGTGCTTGAAATGCGATCGGTCGGGGACGCAACACCGCCTGATGCCATGATCTTGATGAAGTCAGCACCCTTGCGAATTTCTTCACGGCAGGCGCGGCGCACTTCCGGCACGCCATCTGCAATCCGGCCCAGTCCCGCACAACAGGTGCAACTGTCTACATCCTCGTTTTTGTCTCGCATGTCACCATGGCCGCCGGTCTGTGAAATGGCATGGCCTGCAAAAAGGACGCGTGGGCCAATCAGGTAACCTTCCGCAACAGCCTGAGCAATTCCGAAATCCGCCCCCCCGCAATCGCGCACTGTTGTAAACCCGCGCGACAGCATGCCAGATAAAATCTGACCCGCCCGCGCCGTCACATACATCGGCGACCAGCGCATCAGGTCAGGAAAGCTTGCGGTTGCAGCCACAACATGGACGTGACCATCGCACAGGCCAGGCATCAATGTGCGCCCGTTCAGCTCCAGAACCTTGTCACCTTCGGTCACCGGCCCGGTTGAGATTTCTCGGATGAAACCACCTTCGATAAACACATTGTGCTCGCCGAGCAACGCACCCGCTGCCGCGTCCAGAATGTTTGCGTTTTTAAGGGTTACGGTTTGCTTTTCCTGCGTCATTCAAGATGCCTCGATTCGATGAAAATGATTACTCGAGTAGAAGTGCCGGACTGAGAAGACCAGCTATGATCTGCCCCAGTTCCAGATGTGATTGTGTGTAGTGCCCCGGTCCAGCGGTGAGGTTCAGTGTGACCAGCGTTTTGCCGGCGCTTACCATCGGCAAATTGATGGCCGTCTCAAACCCCATGCCGATCAGAATCTCATGGTCAAAATAGGCCCACCGGATAGCGTCCGCATCTTGGCCCAGCCATGGCTGCCCTCTGGTCAGAACCAGATCACCCCAAGGGGTTTCCCCCATCGGCTTGCGCCCACCCACCGGATAGGCATCGGGACGATTTGAATAAAGCCGCGCCACTTCGCCACTGGCCGGAACGTGCTCCAGAACTGTGAACATCAATTGACCAAGCATTTGGGAAAACGCCTCATCGGCGATTTGCCAGACATGGTTCGCAGTTGGCGCAACAGCTACAGCAAGGGTCAGTGAGCGCAATTTTTCAAATGCTTCCGTGGATATCTGGACCATAGTCACCTCCCCGACAATTGTTGGGGCAGCCACAGAGCGATCTGAGGAAACGCCGTTAGCAGAACCACACCGATGCACATCAACACGAAGAACGGAGCTGACACTTTCGCGACCTGGCCAATGGAATGATTAGTGAGGCCCTGAAGCACAAACAAATTGAAGCCAACCGGCGGCGTGATAGTGGCAAGCTCGACCATGAGGATCAGAAAAATGCCAAACCACAATGGATCAAACCCGGCCTGAACAATCAAAGGCAGAGTGATTGGAAGGGTCATGACCGTAATCGATATGCCCTCAAGAAACATGCCCAGCAGGATGTAGAAAGCGGCCAGCGCAACGATCAGACCATATGGCGACAATTCAAGGCCCGCGATAAAGCTGGCAACGCTCTGCGGCAATTGCAGATAGCCCATTGTGGTCGACAGAAGCGCTGCCGCCAGAACAAGCGTGACAACCATGGCCGACATACGCACTGCGCTCTGCAAGGACTCCATGGCGATCCGAAACGAAAACTGACCAATACAGATCGTCACGATCAAAGTTGCGACAACGCCAATCGCAGCAGCTTCTGACGGAGTTGCAATGCCGGAATAGATAGCGCCCAGAACAATGCCGAGCAGTATGAACACCGGGAGCAAATCAACAAAACAGCGCCATGTGACGGGCGGTATGGGGTTGTCCGGATCGGGAACTCCGGTCAATTCCGGGTTCATGGTGGCCCGCACAGCAATGTAAGTGGAATACAGCCCTGCAATCATCAAGCCGGGCAGAATACCGGCCGCAAAGATCGCGATAATCGAAACTTCGGCCAAAATGCCATAAACAATCATCACGATCGACGGCGGGATCAACAGCCCAAGACTGCCTGCTCCGGCAAGTGACCCGACGGAAATGCCCCTGTTGTAACCACGGGCCTCAAGTTCACCGAGTGAGATTTTTCCAACTGTTATCGTCGTCGCGGTACTGGATCCGCTCACGGCGGCAAATAATGTGCAGCCGATCACATTGGTATGCAGCAATCTGCCCGGGATCTTGTTGACGATTGGCGCCAGCCCGTTGAACAGACGCTGGGAAATATCTGTTCGAAAAATCATGTCCCCCATCCAGATGAACATGGGAATGGCTGAAAGCTCCCAGGAATTGGCGCTGCGTAACAAAATACGCGCTGCGATGGTGCCGATCTTGTCGAGCGGAAACCCCGACAGAAAGAATTGCGAAGTGACTGAGACCAGCAATAGGCCGACAAACACCCAAATGCCCATCCCCAGAAAGAGAAAGACCAGAAGCAGAATAATGATCCCGGCGGTAAGTGCGGTCATGCCATTGGCCTACAATTCCTTCTGGACGTGGACAATGGGAGCACCGCGCAAATAACTGATGCTGAGCGTCGCGAATTGCAGGACAAAGATTATCAGTCCGACAGCCATAATCGCCTCGGGAATCCACAGCGGAACCTCTGCAATCGAGTTACTGACGGTGCCGCGCGAAAAGTCACGCGCTACGATTTTCAAAAAATAGAATGTCAGAAAGCTGAACAGCAGAACGCCAGCCAGATGCGAAGCAACTTCCACCACCCTGCGTGGGCCTTCGGGAAGGTTTGCCAGCAACAGATTGACACGAATGAACACCTGAGACTTCAAGGCTGATCCCAGTGACAGGAACGTCATACTGGCAACGCCGTAGCCGACAAATTCATCCAGAACAAAAGTCGAGGTATCAAGCACGGTGCGCATGAATATCTCGACGCAGATCAATCCGGCCATCGCGACCAGAATGGCGCAAGCCGCCAATGCCGCCAAACGGGACAGATGATCTGAAATCGACGCGATCATGCAGAATGTCCTCTGGGTAAAATGGCGGTGGATAGGGTGCCGCTTCGCCAGAGGGCGAAGCGGCAGGGAGGAGGTAGGTTTATCTGTTCGGCTTACATCTTGCCAAAGGCTTCAATAACGGCCGCTCCGCGTTCGCCCGATTTGCCAAGCCACTCTTCAAGGACACCATCGCCAGCGGTACCAAGTTCGGCCAGAAATGTATCACTCAGTTCGGTGATGATCGTGCCGCCATCAGCACCAAGTGCATCATAGTTTTT
>CAZOCA010000163.1:0-6796 GCA_964578105.1 uncultured Pararhizobium sp. | reverse complement strand
GCCGCAATCAGGGCAAGCAAGGCATCCACAGCCTGATCGACAAAAACGGTGTCTTCTGCACCAGCATCAATCTCGGTCACCTCATGGGAAACATGCTTGTGCAAAGCGGCAATCAAGCGCGCATCAGCCTCTTTATCTTCCAAGGGGCCACCCGGAACGGAATAACTGGACAGACCCTTGGTCGGCACCAGAACACGCGTCGGCCCTGTTGCACCGCGCAAGCGATCGCCAATGGTCTTGGCCAATTGCTCCAACTCTGCACCAGATGTGCGAGGCACCAGAATGACCGGGTTGTGAAATGTCACTTTCCGGTCTGCATACTTCTCCGGAATACTGTTCGGCTCATCCACCAATATGCCCAGATGATCGGTACCACCTGGCACAACCACCTGCGGCAGACCCAAAGCGCCCGCAACCGTCAAACGGTCTTTGTCAGCAGCGCGAATACCGCCGCCAATCTCGTCCATCAAATCCCCAAGAGCGAAATCAAAGACAGCTTGAATAATGCCATCACGCATCAATTGCTCCATGGCACGACCGCCAGAGCCAACAGCGTGAAACACCATGGTTTCAAAGCCCTGATCAGACAGGCGCTTCATAGCGTGGATGGTGCCCTGTGTCAGAACCCCAAGATTGGTCATCCCGATGACCGGTTTGCCGGGCGTAAAGCTGATTGGCCTGGTTGCGTCAGCCATGCCCACAATGGCACCGGCAGCATTCGATAAAATCGTCCTGAAGAAAGGGTTCAAACCCAGAATTTCACTGACGGAGAACATCATGGTGATGTCTTTGATGCCGACATAACCAGATGTGTCACCGGACGCCATGGTAGACAGCATCAGCTTGGGAAATCCATATGGCAGTGCTTGCATGACTTGCGTGCAATTGCCTGTGCCCTGTGTTCCGCCAAGGCTGATCACACCATCCACGTCGCCTGATCCGATAAGCCCAAGCATTTTGGCAATTGAGCCCCGAACCATCACCTCAGAAGCAACCTCTCGGGACGGAGCAACGCGCAGACTGGTCAAAGACGTGCCGCCCGCATCAGCCACTTCAGCAGCGCTGATATCGGCGGTCAATTCCGCATCCCCCACCACGCTTATGTCAATCAGAAAGGGCGTGGCCCCAAGGCGGATAATCTCATCCCGCAGATAGGCGCATTCATCGCCCTTGGTATCCAGCGTCGCAAGAATGGCAATTGTCTTGGTCATTGGTCTTCTCACGAATTGAATGTCAGGGAGGTGAATTCAGCAGCTGCTGCTGTGACGGCGCGTTCGATCGGCAGACGTTCGGTCGAGGACCCAGTCCAGAAACCATCGCCTGATGTGTGATCAAGCATGTATTGCGCGTCTTCCGGCGTTTCCATGGCCGCGCCATGGCCAACCAGAATGATGTTTGGATCGATCTTGCGAACGGCCTGATAGACGTCTTCAGTCTCCCGTGCCGTTTCAGCAATGGTGACGCCATTGTCGTAGCCGGTGCGGCCGCCCTTTGTGGTTCCGGCGTGGTAGCAGAATATGTGGGGCCGCGCGCCTTCGACCAGTTCCAGAGCGTCGTCCTTGGTGAAGGTCAGGCCAATTGTCACCATGCCCATTTCTTCGCGGGCCAGTTTCAACATGTCTATTTCGTTCTGAAGCGTGATGCCCGCACTGGTCAGGACATTGAAGATTTCACTATCCTTGTCGACATAGCTGATGGAAGGGCCAATGTTGGAGACAGAATTCACCCCCATCGCCATGCAATCATTCAGCACCATGCGCATATCGCGCAACGGGTCATTGGCATTCAGGCAGGCGCAGACAAAGGACTGCCCTTTCAAGGCAGGCATGATGTCCTCTCGCGTGTAAGTCAGGGTCTGATGATTGCTGTCCAGGATCGGCCACATCATTGACATCGTGCCCATTCCATTGGCCCGAAGCCGCGCGCCGGAAAATGTGTTGATGCAATCAACCCCGGATTCTTCAAGGATCTTGGCCACAAGACCACTCCCCGCGCTGGCGATCATGATGGGTTTTTTTGCAGCCCGTTTCGCTTGCAGCTTTTCAAGAATGGCCTCAGTGGAAATACGTTTGGTAATCATGACGAACCTCTTCAGGATGAACCGGCCAGCGCAGTGCTGTGCGTTGAAAGAAAGGAATGGAAATGTGTCAGCAGCGCTGAACCGTGAGCCGCTGCCTCCAGATAGCGCGGCGGCAAATGGGCATAACGACCCTTTGGCAAAGAGCCTGCGATGACACGCGCAATTCGGGGTGGATGAAGCGGATCTGCATTGTTGCCAAGAACAAGCGCCGGACAGTTGATACCCGCTAAATCCTCAAGTCTGCCAAACGGCTGATCATCAACCAGCGCGGACAGAACGTTAGGGTTTCGAATAATCTGTCGATGCTTGGCAGCATTCAAAACAGAATCTGCGGCAGAGGGAATACCGGAAAACAACTCTTGGAAATCGGCATCATCGGCCAAAGCTTCAGCGGCTTTTTCCGGTGTTGTCTCGGCCAGAAGCTGACCCAGTTGAGCAATGACATTCAAATGCGGCCTGGCAGGTTCGGCCAACCATGCAGGCCGGACCAGGAACAGGCCAAGAGCGCGTTTTGGTTGAGCCAAAGCCATGTGCAAAGCAATTCCAGACCCCATGGAAATACCGCCCAGAATGGCTCGGTCAATGTTGAGGTGGCTCAGGAGGGAGCGCGCAATCCGACTGTAAGTTTCAAAGCCGATCTGGTCCCTGGAAGGACCACCAGCATTTACATGCGTCTCTCCATGTCCGGGCATATCGAGCGTGATCAGTTGAATGTTCTTTTCGGAGGCGAGCGTTTGTTGTGCCTGGCCGCGCTCAGCAGCCAACCCGTGCATAAACAACACTGCAGGACCTTCTCCGGACACATCATAATGCACGGATAGGCCTTCAAACATGAAAACCGGCATATCGTCCTCCCAATCCGATCTTCGCCGGATTATGGGATTAGCCTAGCTGCACATCGAAGGAGAATGATTTTGCTATTCGAGCCTTTTTTATAACTTATCGCTCATTAGCGCCAGATTGCCACACTTGCCGATACCGTCTTGGAGGCATGCCGAAAAAGCCGCGAAATTGCTTTGTGAAGTAGCTTTGATCGCAATAACCACACTTCAGAGCGATGCGCACAAGCGGCATATCAGTCGAAGACAACAGCTTTGCGGCCCGTTGCAGCCGGGCGCGCAAGATAAATTCCTGTGGCGAAAGCCGAAACAACGCACGAAAACGCTTCCGGAACTGGCTCTCGGAAAGACATGAAATTCGAGCTAAATCGCTGATATTTATCGTACTATCGATACTATCCTGAATATGCTGCATGACAGCCTGAAACGGTTGATAGGCTTGTGGCAGATCATCCAGTCTGCGCAAGACCTGAGTGGTTCCCACAAGGCCTGCAACGCAGCTGTCTTTTCCCATAAGCGGCGTCTTGCTGGTCGAAACCCAGGTCAACAACCCGGCTTCATCCACAATCAATTCCGTACGGTTTATGATTTTACGATTATTGCGAATTACATCCAGATCATCCGCGCGGATCGCATCTGCAATAATTTTCGGGAAAAAGTCATGTTCAACTGCGCCATAAACCTCAGCGACGCTGGCAAAGTTGAGCAGCCGCAAGCTGGCTTGATTGCAGGTGATCCAGCGCGAGTTGGCGTCTTTGATATAAAACAAGATATCGGGCAGATTATCAAAGACATCCATGACCCACGGTTGCTCATGCAACTGGGAAAAGAATTTCGAGACGGCCTTTGACATGAGCATCGGCATTTTTCACTCCCCAAGCACTCTGTCGAAATCAATCTGATGAGTGTGACAGATTTCGACAGAACGCCAAAGGGGTTAGCTGTGGTCTTGGCGAGTTCCGGCCCGATGACGCGTGCACCCTTGGCGATGAGCTGCGCATTGTTGGAAAAGGCCGCACGTTCCGCTGAATAGGGATCATGGCAATGCGCCGCGCGTATTCCTGATACTTTACTCTTGCTCCCTAGATGACGTCAGACCTTCAAATCTGCAGCGCCCGTATCGATGTAAGGGGCCCAAAAAGCGACAGATTCCGCAATGTGAGGCACGACTTCGCGATCATTCGGCTCCCGTTCCTTGAACGACAGCTCCAAACAGATTTCATTGTCGGTCGCACCACCTTCTGCAAAGGCCGCCAGCAATGGTTCCGGCCGGATCCGCCCCTTGGCGTTAAATTCCGCAATGAACGGGCGGTGTCCTCCCTTATCCATCAGGGATTGCTTGATATGAATGATTGGAGATATCTGCGGCACAGTCCTCGCCCAGGCATACGGATCGAAATCATCCGGATTGACGCTGGTGACATCGCCATGATCGATATCGGCCAACATCCACATCGGGATTGCCATATCTGCCTTGGTCAGCTGATCCTGCAATGCCAGTGCTGCTGAAATGGTCTCGCCGAATTCGCGCCCAACAGACATCGGCTCCCAGAACAGGAACGAAAGACCAGCGCGCTTGGCGTGTTCCGCCAGTTCCGCCCAGCACTCAATGGCAATTTTAACCAAATCTTCCCGGCGCTTTAAATCATCAAAATCCTGGAAGGTAAAAATCGCGAACTGCATGCCAAGCGATGTTCCGCCCAAATCCCCAATGATGTCTGCGAAGGTTTTGAACCAGTCGATGTAATAGCGACGCACATCCGCATCCGGATGGCCAAAATGGTTCAGCCGCCCATAGGGTCCGGTCATTCCACTGGTCACGCGCGCGCCTGTGCGCTGCAGGGCCAGGTTCATTTGCTTTGTCAGCCGGTTGATGACAGGTGCAGACCAGCCAGGATTGATGAATTCATGGGTGAGCTGGATGTCCCGTAATTTAATGTCACGGGCAATCGTCTCGACCAGATCATCGGGTTCAGCAAACCGATTTACCAGCGGGTTCGTGCTCAGTGAAAGCGTCAATCCCATAAATCTTGTCCTGTCAGAATGCGAAGCGGGAAAGTAGAAAGTCAGGTCGGACTTTGTGCCGAGCGCAAATGGCTTCAAGGCCCGCTATCGTTTCGCCCTCGTGAATGCCAGTACGAACAAGGGCTGTGGCACAGCCTGCGTCCTGACCACCCCGGATATCGTGTTCAGGACTGTCCCCGATGCACAACACTTTTGAGGGCATTGGATTGCCAAGCTTTTTAAGGGCAATCTGATAAATCGGCGCATACGGCTTGCCGAACCACGCGACCTGACCACCCAACTCCTCATAGAGCTTTGCTATGCGCCCAGCCCCGTACATGGGGCCAGATTTTGTCAGCATGGTCTTGTCCGGATTTGTACACCAGCAAGGCACCAAACGTTCCGCAGCAATTTTGAGCAAAGCTTCATAATGCTCTAGCTTATATTGCTCTGCCTCGCTGCCGGCAATCAGCAACAAATCGGCTTCATCCATTTGATCGGTGAGCGACAGATCGAGCCCATCAATGGCTGAACGGTCTTCATCGCGTGCAATGAGAAACACTTTGGCACCATGGGGCAGCGTCTTGCCAACAGTTTCCTGCATGGCAAAATGCGCAGCTTCGCCTGAGGACAAAACGCCCAAAAACGCATCGCGTGCAAAACCCCGTTGAACCAGTCTCTGCTCATTTGGAACTGAGCGCTTGCCCGAATTGGAGAGCAGCAAAATTGGTTTGCCAAGACTAGCCAGCTTCGCCAGGGCTTCAGGAGCGCCGGGATAGATTTCGGGCCCATTGAGAAGCACACCGAACTGATCAATCAGAAAGGCATCGAAATTCTCTGCCACATCTTTCAGCTCCACGTCACGAAATGCCATCAGCACCTCGCTTCGCCAGAAGCGCTGTACCAAAAGCAGCTTCCAGACTTTTTGCAGCCAGAAACGGCACGCCCAATCGGCGCTCCCGAATTCGGCTCCACACAGCATTCTGTGCCCCGCCACCAACACTGCGCAGACAACGAAGCGCAGGTCCACCAAGCTCGGTCAGCCGCGAAAACCCCAAGGTCTCAATGGCCGACATCCCCTCAAACATTCCTTGCAGGAAGGTGACATCATCCACAGGATGAGGTGTCAATCTGGGAGCGAGTGACGGATCGGAAATGGGAAAGCGTTCCCCGGCTTTGCTAAGCGGATAATAATCAAGATCAGTTGGAGCCTCGGGGTTAATCTCAGTGCTTAAATCCGCGATTTGCTGCGGTGTGAAAAAGCCCAGAAGCACATTGCCACCACTGTTGGAGGCGCCGCCTGCAAGCCATTGATCGCCCAACCGATGGCTGTAGATGCCATATTCAGGTGCAAAAATGGGCTTGTCCGAAAGTATCTTAAGGGTAAGCGTCGTGCCCAGTGCTGTCACACCATCGCCAACGCCAGCAGCGCCGGTCGCCAGAAAGGACGCACAGCCATCTGTTGTACCAGTGACGATCTGACAGGAATTTGGCAGGGAAAAACGAGTTGCCAGATCTTCTGATATCGGACCAACAGACGTTCCCACAGGCAACACATCTGGAAGCAATGACATTGGCAAACCAGTTTCAGCCATCCAGTCCGGCCAGCGACGTTCAACAGGATCATAGCCGGTTTTCAAAGCGTTGTTTTCATCGCTGACAAACTGCCCGGACAGTCTGACCGAGATCCAGTCCGCCTGGTGAAGAATTTTGTGGACGTCACGATCCTGTGCCAGTTGCAAAGCACGAGCAAGGCCACTGGAGGCGCCATGCGCAGCACTGGTCTGCGGTGCAAGCTGCGCAATGCGCTTGAGCAGGTCCTGATCCGTGCATGGATCATTATACATCAGCGCATCACCCAAAGGCACACCAT
>CAZOCA010000162.1:0-6813 GCA_964578105.1 uncultured Pararhizobium sp. | reverse complement strand
GTGCGACATGGTTCTTTGAACAAATTGGAGATAAAGAACAATACTATATTCGGAACGTTCAGGAACCTGACAAATTTCTATATATCGATGACGCGACAACCGATGGTGTCGCACCAAAGTTTGGACCCGAAGGCGCGCAAACGATCAATGGACGCTGGAACATTGCAAAGGACCAGTTCGGCTATTTTGACGTTATAACATCCGATGCTCGCCCGGAATTCAAACTTGCCTTTTCAGACGACACATTGACAGTCACTACCAATACAGGTCCCGGAACCGATACCAACTGGCTTCTTCAAACCGTCAAAGGAATGAAGGAATTCATGGGCTTTATGGAAGAGAATGCCGGTGCGTTCGTTCAGATGGATGAAAACATCAAGGCCCTTGATCGCCAGGTCGCCGAGCAGGAAAAGCAGCGTCTGCAGGAACAAGAAGCCCAGCGCCTTGCCCAACAGAAAATCCCCTGGATTTCTGGCGGTGGCCAGGGGCAGAATTATCTCACAATGCGCATGGGGTTTGGCAACATAGAAGAACCAGTTCCAGGTGAAGTCTATGGTCTGCGCTACATCTACGATGCACCCCAACAGGCCCGCATGACGGCTGGTCCCTTCCAGACGGACACAGTCGATAAACAGACTGTAGAGTTGTTTCTGCGACCGGAGGTCTATGCATTTGTTGATAACGGCAAACTTTATGTGCGTCTGAAAACGTCAGATGGCACAATCCTGCAAATGGCGAAAAACGGCATAAAGCCAGCTATTACCAGTACAGAGGGAACCTACTACCTCGGCGGAGTAAGAAAGCAAACCTGGCTCTATGGGGGTCCCGCGATCCGCGTTTCACCAGTGTCGACCAACACTGCAACCGACGGCGGATTTAGCCGAGATACAACAGCCGGACTGGATTTAAGTATCGAGTCATTTGGTGGAAACTATTCTGAATCTGTCGGGAGAAACGTCAATTTCAGTTCGCTGGATTATCGCGTCTCCGGCGGATTTGATAGAGGTGGCGCCAGCTATGATTGGGAGGGCTGTGGACTTGCTGTCACAGTCTCGACTATCGACAATTGCACCTATTCCGGTCCCTTGGATCTTTGGGATGAAGATTCCGCAAGTCTGCGGAACATGAAAGATATTTCGCTGACAATGCCGCTGATGATCACTGATTCACTGTTTGTGGTTGATACGCCAAAGTCACAACTACAGGATTCGCTGAATCTCAACATTAATGTCGGCGTGGTTCTGCATGCAGTTACAACCACCAAGAACTCAGCCAACAACAGCGACTGGGATGAGTTTGCCACTGGCTTCACCTACGTGTTTCGTCCGGACAAATGGGACTTTAATGAATCCTTGGAAGACCAAACACACATCCGCAACAATCTGACTGAAAGGACGCCGTACAACACCCCTGCGTCATTCACCATCAATCTGAGTTTGGATATCACGCAGTTGAAACCCTACATGAACTGACCGCGCAACTACGGATAACAACGAGGCTACTCGGCCTCGTTGTTTCGACTAATACTGAAATGCCAGGAGCCATTAAAATGACAGCCACACGCTACCGGACCATCCGTCTTCTCTTGATAACAAGCGCTCTGCCGATTGCCCTTTTGAGTTCTGGTGGTGGCACGCAAGCAGCAGGCTGGCTGAACCACGCGGGCAAATTGGAAAACCTGAGCGGCCATGAAACCTCACTGGTTCAACAGGTTAACCACACTGCTGCTCACCGGGCGCAGCAGCGCGGCGGTGGCAGTGACGCCGGCAGTTCATCCTCAGGAGGCAGCGGTTACGGCACTCGGGACCGTGATATCGGATCATCCAACGGCGGTGATTATGGACGGGTCCCTCAAGGACCAGAGTCTGACAATGGAAGCCAAGGCAATGGTGGCAATGGTTATCAACCGTTGCCTGACAATGCCTTCCGCGACAATCCGGGCAATGGCAATGGCTACGAAGCTCAGAACGGTGGCGGCTATGCGGACAATGATGACAATGGCGGATATGAACGTTTCGACCAACCGATTGGTGGTCAGGCAAACAATGGCTACGATCGCGTCACAGACCCTCTTGACCGACCAGGTGGCGCTCTACCGCTGCAAAACAATCAAAATCAGCCGCTCGCTAATCTGAACCAGTATGATCGGGTAGACCCCAATCAAATGCAAAATGGCGGTTATCAGAACCTCCCACTCGCACGACCACCTTTGAATAGGCAAAATGCTGTTCAGGGCGGGTTGAATAACAGGGTCGGTGGATACCAGAATCTGCCTGCAAATGCAGGCGGCGACGGATATCAGAATTTGCCAGCAAACGCTGGGGGTGACGGTTATCAGCCGTTGCCCGCAAACGCGGGTGGCCAGGGCCAATATGCAAACGACCCAAGAGCCAGGGGCATCCAACCATATTATCAAAATGTACCGCAAAATCCGAATGGACCTTATCAGCAGCCAGGCATTGAAATCGGGCAATACGACAATGCAGGCCGATTGCGTCCGCAATATCAGCAGAATGGGCCCTATCAGAATCTGCAGTTGAACGATGGATATCAGAACCTGCCAGCAAACGCTGGCGGTGATGGGTATCAACCACTGCCTGCAAATGCGGGCGGCGATGGCTATCAGCCTCTGCCAGCAAACGCGGGTGGCGATGGCTATCAGCCTCTGCCAGCAAACGCGGGCGGCGATGGGTATCAGCCGCTGCAGCCGCTAAACGCTAATGGCCAGGGCCAATATGCAGGCGACCCGAGAGCAAGAGGCATCCAACCTTACTATCAAAATGCACCGCAAAACCCGAATGCGCCCTACCAGCAGCCAGGCATTGAAATCGGGCAATACGACAA
This sequence comes from uncultured Pararhizobium sp., assembly GCA_964578105.1. Classification (GTDB taxonomy): domain Bacteria; phylum Pseudomonadota; class Alphaproteobacteria; order Rhizobiales. The sequence goes on along the minus strand of CAZOCA010000162.1, from coordinate 3,969 downwards.
TGCAGGCCGATTGCGTCCGCAATACCAGCAGAACGGACCCTACCAGAATCTGCAGTTGAACGACGGGTATCAAAACCTGCCAGCGAACGCTGGTGGAGATGGATATGTTGGCATCCCGCCAAACGCCATCCGAGGCGATGGATATCAGAACCTGCCAGCTAACGCTGGTGGAGATGGATATCAGCAGCTTCAACTGTTAAATCAAAATGGCGGCGATCCCAGAGCACGAGGTATTCAACCTTATTACCAGGCCGCTCCACAAAACCCGAATGCACCCTATCAACAGCCCGGATTTGAAATCGGTCAATACGGCAATGCTGGCCAACCAAGGCCTCAATACCAACAAAATGGACCGTACCAGAACTTGCAGCTGAATAACCCTGCAAACAACCAATATGACGCACCGCCCAGGGGTGGTGCAAATGCAGGGTACCAGGACCTTGCAATTGCCCCTCAACAGCCGGGGCGACAGGGGTTACAAAGACAAAACGCAGTTCAGGGTGGATTGAACAATTTGGTGAATAACAATAGGCAGTATGATGCGCCACCCATAGCGCCCTATCAACAGCTGCAACTGGCGCCCAACCCTAACGGCCCATCTCTACTCGTTCCGCCAAGAAACCAAAATCAGGCAGCAGCACAGCAGAACCAGTATGGTGCGCCTCCTATAGTTGGTTTTCAGCAACAGCAACCCGCCCCTGCAGCGGGCAATAATGGAAATGCCTATCAACAGCTGCAACTGGCGCCCAACCCTAACGGTCAAGGTGGCGGATAGCTGGCAGGGCTAAACACACATTGGCAGCTTCAATTGCCCTAGTCAGATGAATTTCGCACTCAGGTGATTGTCCCAGCCAAGCTCTGAGGTACGATCGCCAACAACGCCGCTGCCAGTGGAAAAGCAAAATCGGCTCCCATGGCCCTCGACACCGCAAACGTCGGTCATGTGTCTCGTCTCCAGGATGCTACCGCTTTTAGCATCTAACACATGGGCAACATGTCCACGCGGCGAGGAAATGGCAATCTGACCAGTGGTCCTGTTGGCCGCAATGGATCCCACATAACCGCGAAGGCTCGCCAGAACCGGGTCCGGCAGTTCAACAACCGAAAAAGCACCGCTGGCAAAGGAAACGCGACCGACCAGCGGAACCAACTGCGTTTGATCACCTTCGTTCTGACAGGCAAACCAGATCGTATCTTCATCAAGCATGGTCAGGTGCCTGATCGACAATTGATGAAGTTCTGCAGGCAGCCTGTATTGCGCTCTCAGATCACCCGTGGACAGGTCAATAAAACTCAGATTTGGCTGCATCGTTGGTATGTTCAGCTTGGTGCGGAAAAAATCCGGATGCGTTTCAATACCGCCATTGGCCACCACAAGGGTGCGGCCATCTGGCAGGAGGTTCATGTCGTGTGGCCCCAGACCGTGAGACTCCAGCTCACCAATCCGTTCAAACCCAGCAGACGCATCATAAATTCCGATCGCACCACGTGGAGCTTCATAGTCATTCTCGGTCGCATAGAGCAATCGCCCATCAGCGGAGAACACACCATGACCGTAAAAATGACGGCCCTGCGGAGCGTGAAAAACAGCCGGCGCACTCGTGGAGTTAACCCGAATGACCGCTCCAAATATCCCCGGTCGTCGAGCGAATGCAACCATCAAGCTGTTGTCAGGACTCCAGACCACATCATGCCCACGGGCGGGCAAATCATATCGGTGAACGACATCACCACTTTCAGTAAGTGTAGCAATGCCAAAACCGCCATCCTGTGATCTGTAGGCAGACGCAAACACCGCATCCGAAGCATCCACGGCCATCGCTGCTTTTGGTGACAGCACACCCAGAAGCAAGCCTCCAGTGGATTTCAGGAAAGAGCGCCGATCAATAAACCCTGTTGATCCAGCATTTTTCATCAATCACCATCCAGCGATGAAAAACCGGCAGACAGTCCAAATATCGGTTTGATCATATCACGCGTAATCGTGAGCATGCTGTCGACAACAAGGCCCGCATAGGTCATGCGATCATAAGTCTCTTCTTCGGATAAAACCGTCTGAAGCGGCATGTCCAGATTAGACAAAGCGCGCTTTGCATTTCCCAGTTCAAAATTGAGGCTTGAAATAGTACGGCGATCATCCCCCTCAACCAGCCGTTCGAGTTGGGCAGATTTCAGGACAGCTTCAAACCCTTCAAGATTGGCTTTTAAGGACGGTATTGTATTTTCAGAGCGCCAAAACAAAGCAGATTTTGGCCTTGCGCTTGCCATGTCATCACGCAAAATCGGATCAAGTCGCTGATGAGACACGATTTCAAACCCGTTTTCCAAGATCCCCAACACTGCTGAAAACTGCTCAGCTTCATCACGAAAAAGCGCATTAGTCGGTGATGGGCTCAACCAGACATGGGAAATGCTGATGTCACCTTCTGCCTGCCACAGATTGTTCAGCTCTCCGGCAAGCTGAGCCACAGCGGCCGCTACAGCCGTTGCATAAGCGCAGCGATGGCTGTCTGCAGCGGCCAATTCAATCTCGGCATCTTCAGCAAAAAGCGTGTATTCCAAAGCCAGAAGGCCCTGAACCGCGACGCTTTTTTGCAAGAGCAAATCCGGTTCGAGCACAGTTTTGTCAGCCAACCGGATGATATCACGAACCTGCTTCAGCCCCCGTCCGCGCCTGTCGGGCCAGAACAGCATCCGTTCAAGCCGGCTGTCTGCACTGAGCGGTCCAAGCCTGATAAACTCAACCCGCCCCCAACGCGCCACAAGTCCGTCAAAGGCTTCATGAACGTTTGAATATCCGGCTTTTGTTGGCGTTTCACAATAGGTCTTTATTTGCTGCGACATGGTCGCAGCACTCCGCTCCAGATCAGCAAAACCAGGCCGAATAATTGTGGTGATCAAAGTGGTCACCATATCTGTAGCATCCAACTGCTCAATGTCTTTCCCGATCGCATCTGGCAAAGGGGCTATCAACAGACAAACCGACACAGCAAAATATCTTGCAAAACATCTGGCAAGGGTCATCTCAAAGACTTTCCAAAAAGGCAATCAACGCATCACGATCTGTCTTTTCCATCTCGGCAAAAATGTCGCGTGCCGCTTCCGCCTCCCCGCCATGCCACAGGACTGCTTCTGTCAGATTGCGCGCTCGTCCATCATGCAGGAAAAATGTATGGCCATTGACTGTCTCGGTCAGGCCAACAGCCCAAAGTGGCGGTGTGCGCCATTCACGCCCATTGGCTACGCCCACCGGCTGACCATCTGCCAATCCCTCGCCCATGTCGTGCAACAGGAAATCTGAATAAGGCCAGATCAGCTGAAAGGCATGAGAAGGATGCTTGGCATTCCGCGAGGTCACGAATTTGGGCGTATGACAGGAAACGCAGCCTGCGCTGTAAAACAGTTCCTTGCCTTTCAAAACCTGCTCTTCTTCAACCTGCCGTCGCGCAGGCACAGCCAGATTTTCAGAATAGAAGGTCACAAGGTCCAGCACTGGATCAGGCGCTTCAGTGTCACCAAGTCGGGCCTGAACACCCGTGGTATAGGACCAGCACTCCGACTGGTTTTGAGTACAGTCTCCGAAGTGACGCGGCTCATCGGGGGACGAAATCCCGATATCGCCTGCAAAGGCAGAGGCACTTTGCTGACGCACGGTGGCATTTTCAGCCTTCCAACCAAAACGGCCGGTCAGTATCTGCCCGCTACTCTTATCACGCACCAACGCAACGCGTCCTGATATGCCATCTTCGTCAGCGTCGTGCGGATCGGAACCTGCAACAATGTCCGCAGCTTCAATAGCTTCAATCAGACCCATACCAATCATTGGCGGCGCAATTCTGGGTGAAAGAGTGGTATCAGGATGAAGCGGCCCATAGGCAAGGTCTGCCACTGAATAGACCGGCTCTCTCAGGCTGACGAGGCTACCGTCACCCAACACGAACGCTCGCTCAGTATAGGAAATCACCATAT
>CAZOCA010000161.1:0-6867 GCA_964578105.1 uncultured Pararhizobium sp. | reverse complement strand
GGTGATATCTCACGGTACAGATTGGCGGCATCCGACTGATTGTATTCAACCAGTCCAATCCGCATTTCCCGAAACCCGGTAAAACCGAGTTTCTTGGCAATTTTGACAATCATTGCCTCAGAGACCGACGATTGCTGCGCGATTTCCTTGAGTGGTGTGGCTTCTGTCAGGTCCTTGCGCGCAGTAATTGCATCCACGACCCGAAGTTCCAGCGGTGTCAGTTGCGGCAGTCGCATGCGGATTTGCGCGCCAATCGCCCGAGGATCTTCAATGTTCATTTCGGCTACTTGCCTCTTGTTGCTCTATCAATAAGCATGGCAGCAATGATGATGATTCCGGTTGCCAGCAATTGGTAGAAGGCCTGTACATTCATCAGTGTCAAGCCATTGCGCAATGCGCCGAGTATGATTGCGCCAATCAGAGTGCCGACAATACTGCCTTTTCCGCCCATCAGTGATGCGCCGCCAATGGCAGCTGCCGCAATGGCATCCAGTTCCCACAGATTGCCGATGGTTGGCTCTGCTGCGCCAAGGCGCCCAACCAGTATCATGGCTGCAATTGATGCAAGTGACCCGGAGATGACGAATGTCGCGACTTTGGTTTTGGCCACTGGCACACCTGCAATACGCGCAGCTTCCTCATTGCCGCCAACGGCCAGAATATATTCGCCCAATGGCGTTTTATTGAGGAGAATCCAGAGCAGCAAGGCAATGACAGCAACGATGATGACAGGATTGGGAATGCCCAGTAACGTGCCATTGGTGAGTGCCCGAAACTCTGGCGGAATGCCAAACACCGGGTTGCCCCCTGTGTAGATCAAGGCAAGCGCCCGATAAAGCGACAGGCCACCCAGGGTTACAATGAAGGGCTGCAAACCCGCATAGGCAACCAGCACGCCATTGAACAGACCGCACAGAATTCCAACGCCAAGAGCTGCCAGAATTGCCAGATAGATGGGAACACCAGCCACCATTAATGTGGCACCAATGACGGCTGATAATGCGGCGGTGGGCCCTACGGACAAGTCAATCCCGCCACTGATGATCACCAGCGTCATGCCAAGGGCAATGACAGCGTTGAGTGATGATTGCTGAAGAATGTTGATGAGATTGGGCGCTGTCAGAAACACAGGTGTCAGCAGAGAAAAGACGACGACAATTATCAAAAGACCCAAAATTGTGCCTGCATCGCGCAGGCTTACATTGAATCGGAAAAAATTGAGGCCTTGAGAGGGTGCATCAGCACCAGGTGTTTGTGTCATTTCAATTTCTCTGGATAGTAATGATCTTGTGTCATGCGACAGCCTGATCTTTTCGGGGAATCGCGTAATGGGCGATCCTGTCTTCCGTGATGTCGTTCTTTTGCAGATTGGCGACCAGCCTGCCTTCCTGCATGACCAGGACGCGGTCGGAGAGGCGGATGATTTCTGGCATTTCAGAGGATACGACGATGATGGCTTTACCCGCTTTGGCGAGTTCTTCGATCAGATTGTAAATCTCGGATTTTGCGCCGACATCTATGCCGCGTGTTGGCTCATCGAACAGGAAAATTTCGGTGGAAGCGGCCAGCCAGCGGCCAATAATTGCCTTTTGCTGGTTTCCGCCGCTGAATGTTCCGATGGCCTGTCGCACATTGGGCGGACGTAGCCTCAAATCAGACATCACCTCCTCAGCCTTCTTGTGCATCAAGCCATGGCGCAACAAACCTGATCTGGTGAACTGACCCATTGACGGCAATGCCATATTGGAAGCGACAGAGCGGGCATGGATAATGCCTTCGCGTTTGCGCTCTTCCGGCACCAGCCCTATGCCAGCCCGGATTGCCGCGCGGGGGTCATGCGCCCTGACTGGCTTTTCCATAACGCGGATCTGGCCGGTTGAAGGTTGGTCAAGACCGGCGATCAGCCGTAACAGTTCTGTTCGGCCGGAGCCAACCAGACCGGAAATGCCCAAAACCTCGCCGCGATGCAGCGTGAAATTGGCATCAATCACAGCTTTGCCACGGCCAAGCCCATCAACTGCCAGAATTTCTTCGGTTGTTGCATAGCTTGTATGGGCAGCATGGAGAACTTCGCGCCCAACCATTTTTGAAACGATGCTGCTTTCGGTCTCATCTGCAATGTCGACAACAGCAACATGTTTGCCGTCGCGCAAAATGGTGGCCCGCTGACAGACCTGAAACACCTCATCCATCTTGTGGGATACATAGATGATTGAAACACCTTTTTCAGACAGGGTTTTGATCAGTTCAGCAAGACGCTCAAACTCGCTTGGTGTCAGGCTTGAGGTCGGTTCGTCCATTGCAATGATGCTGGCCTGTTCCAACAAGGCGCGCCCAATTTCGACAATCTGTTGCTGTGCCACTTTCAGGGTTTTGATCGGGGCAGCTGGGTCTATGGTGGGGTCAAGGTCAGCCAGAACATCTCTGGCACGCTTTTCCTGCGCGCCGGTGCGTACAAACAGGCGACCGGCACTTGTCAGAGGCCGTCCCAGAAACATGTTTTGTGCAACGGACAGTTCCGGCACGTGCTGCAATTCCTGGTGAATCATGGCTATGCCAGCTTCGCGGGCGGCAATTGGATTGTGGATTTCGACCGGCTTGCCATCGATTTCAATCTGGCCCTGATCGCCGGGGCGCACTCCGGACAGGATGTTCAGCATGGTTGATTTGCCGGCACCATTTTCGCCAAGCAGCCCGTGCACTTCTCCAGCCTTCACATTGAAGGTGATGTCATCAAGCGCGACAATGCCCGGATAGGTCTTTGTTACGTTTTTAAGACTGAGGCGGTACTCGGGCGATGACACGGAAATTCCTCATCCGAAATGGGTCTTTATGCAGTGTATCTGGCCCGCAGCCAATAAGCCGCGAGCCAGACCTGGGGGGAGAAACCTTACTCAGCCATCAGAATTTTGCGCAATGCGGCCATATCTGTTGTGGCATAATCTTCGACATTGTCTTTGGTGATGAGGGCTTGTGGTGTTGCCACAACACGCGGCAAGTCCTGACCATCGAGAAGACGGAGCACAACTTCCATGGCAATTTCGCCGGTCAGAGTTGGGAAACTGTCCACGGTGCCCGTCAGGTCGCCTGAACGGATAGAGGCATAGGCATCGGAGACACCATCAGTGCCGAACACAGCGACCTGCTCTTGCAGACCAGCAGCTTTGACAGCTTCCACCACACCAAGTGCCATGCCATCATTATTGGCATAGAAACCGATCAGGTCCGGGTGCTGCTGCAGAATATTTGCAGCAGCGTTGAACGCTAGTTCCCGGCTCCAGTTTGCGGGCACGCTGGCAACCACATCCAGGCCATCTGCAGCTTCAATGGTTTCGGTAAAACCGGCTGTTCGTTGACCGGCAGCAAATACGCCCGGCTGGCCTTCAATGACAGCAACCTTGCCGCCACTGGAGTTATCAACAAACCACTTTGCAACACGGACGCCATTGTCCTTCTGCACATTGCCGACATAGTGGGCAACCGTTGGAATGACAGCGTCATTGACGTTGAGAACTGGAATGTTTGCAGCAATCGCAGCTTCATAGGCAGGCATCAAATTGGCATCTGTTTGCGGCGAGAACAGCAGCGCGTCGAAGCCCTGTGTGATCAGTGTTTCCGCAATGGACAGCTGGCCCAACTGGTCGCCTTCATTGGCGGCTGCCTGATAGACAAATTCAATGTCGTTGGCTTTGGCGATGTTTGCATAGCCTTCACCAAGTGTGCGCCAGTATTCATTGGTCAGTGTTTTGGAAACGCCACCGACCCGCGTGCCAGCCGGAACATTTGGAAAGGCACCCAATTTGGCTTCCAGCTCGGACCAGTCCATGCGGTCTGGCTCGCTGTCGGAGTTCAGCGGCGTCATCTCCTGTGCGGATGCGGTGCTGACATTCAGCGCAAGCGCGCCTGCGGCCAGTGTGAGTAAGAATTTGTTGTTCATGGTATCCTCCCGTTGAACATGTTTGGTTGCTTGGATAGTGGGTAAACTTTGGCTGTTTCAGGCTCCCAGCATGGCTTGATTGACAATCATCTGGGATGAGACAGCATCTTGTTTTGCGATGGCATCGCTCAAGCGATTGTCGGCTTCCAGGCGGCTGATGGCTGCCATCAAGCCGTTGACTGTTGCGATATTGGCTTCACATTCTTTCACCGGGTCCAGTCCGCTGGCGTCCGGGAATGTGTCGAAATAGATGGCGCCTTCGTAGCCGTCCTTCTTGATCTGCCACAGCAACTCAAGGGTTGCTTTGGTGTTCACCGATCCGACCATCAATCCGTCATCGCGTTTGCCGTAGCCGTCGTTCAAGTGAACGCCGAGCAGCTTTGAATGGCGCGCAATCATGGCTGCTGCAAAGGCGGGCACCTCATCGGCGTAGAGGACATGGGCAAAATCCAGGGTCACGCCGAGATTTTCAGAGCCTGCTTCCTTAATGGCCAGGAGTGTCGTTGCCATATCGGGCAACAAGGCAAAGGCGCGGGGCTCGTTGGGCTTGTATTCAATGCTGACGGCGCAGTCTTTGTCGTGATCAGCCACTTCGCGGATGGCATCCACCTCGTCCTGCCACATTTTCGCATAGTCAGCCTGAAAGCTGTAGTCAAAGCCATCTTGTCCAGGCCAGATGGTCATCAGGTCCGAGCCGGTCGCACGGGCCGCATCAATGCCTCTTTTGGTTAGGTCAATGGCTTCACGGCGAATGGCTGCATCGGGGTTTGTAAATGCGCCCAGCTTGAAGCCGGGATTGGTGTAATAGCGCATCGCCAGTCCGTTGACCTTTAGGCCCATATCATTCAGCCGCCGGGTCTGCGCCAGCACATCTTTTTCCACGTGATCGGGGAAATTCATATCGACATCAGTCAGGCCCTCAGCGGTGGAGGCGCGCTCCGCCATTTGCATGGGAGAGGGCTTGCCGGTCAGATCAGGCCAGTACTCATGCGCCTTGGAGGCAAACGAGTTCAACCTTGTTGCAAATCTCTGATGTGGCACCGCATCCTCCAATAATTCTTACTTCACAAATAAAAGTAATTTTGTGAACTTGTCAATTAGGAATTTGAGAAATGGATTTAACCTGTTGTAATATTGAAAGGAAATGAGTTAATGAGGTTGCTTATTTGGAGACGAAAAGTCCACAAATTTGATTGTGGCGGTTGCAAGGTTCTGGATATGAAGCGCCAGCGGCCAGAAAATGCGAGCGTCAACAATCAACACGAATCGATGGATAATGATTGAGGCCTGCGCGAGGGATGGTGAATCCGATTTCGGGGTTTTGATCAGCCGCATTTCATGGATATTGCGGTAAAAGTCGTCATTCGATGAGGGGCGCTGAATGACCGCTTTTTGCGTGTAGAGAGAGGTCGACCCGATCTCCGTCTTCCTCAAGAACCTCCCAAAGGCAGTCGTGGGAATGGCCTTGAGAAACCGCAAGCACCACTATCCGCCTCAAAGTAGTGAACGCCTTCTTGGTCGGCACACGTGACCCCAGAATTCATGAGCAGCCCAAATCACATCGCGCAGAAATGTATTTCAGATTTGCCCCAATCATGAGAGGGGTAGCTCACTTTAGATAACAGGATAGATATGCGCCGATTCCTCTGCCCAAACTGCAACAATCAGATTCATTTTGATAACAATCAATGTGTCAACTGCGGTTCCGTTCTCGGCTATAGGCCCCGGCAGGATCAATTTGTACTTCTGAACGTTGAGTTTGATGAAAATGGCGACGCTCCAACCCCTTGTGCAAACCGCGATCTCATCAATTGTAACTGGTTGTGCGAGCACGGTGCTCAGAGCAAGCTTTGTTTGAGTTGTCTGCATACGCGGAAAATTCCAGATACATCTGACAACGAAAAGCGGCGACGATGGGGGCGACTGGAGCGTGCCAAAAGGCGGCTGTTTTATGCACTGATCAAATTCGGCTTGCCGCTGGCGGTAGAACGCGACAATTCCGAAGGATCCCTGCATTTCGAATTATTGGGCAATGAATCCCATCCCAACGGCAATGAAAAGCGTGTGATGACGGGCCACAACAATGGCCGCATAACGATCAACATTGATGAGGCCGATGACGCTATTCGCGAAAAAAACCGAACTGCTCTGGGCGAGCCTTATCGAACCCTGGTTGGCCATTTCCGGCACGAAGTGGCGCATTATTATTGGGACAGACTAATCGCCGGAAAAGATGTCATCAGCGCCTGTCGCGCCTGTTTCGGGGATGAACGTCAGGATTACTCCGAAGCGCTGAAGGCGTATTACGCCAATGGCCCGGGTCCTGACTGGCAGCAATCTTACGTCAGTGCGTATGCAAGCGCCCATCCCTGGGAAGATTTTGCTGAAACATGGGCGCATTATTTTCACATTGTGGGTGGGTTGGAAACGGCACGCGCCTATGGCCTGAACCCGCAACCTTTGCACCCCGGAGCACCCGTTCTGGCGCAGTTGGAGGACCCTTACCATGTGTCCGACCACTTGCATCTGATCCAACATTGGATTCCGCTGACCCTTGCAATGAACGCAATGAACAGATCTATGGGTATCAGCGATTATTACCCATTTGTCCTGTCATCGCAGATATCGGAAAAGCTGAAATTTGTTCATGATCTGATTGAGGCGCAACGGCAATCCGTCAAGATTCCGCCTTTCACCGCAAAGTAAGGGTAGCTGGAAACTTGAATCGTGATGGTTTGCTTTGCAGCTTTTAGGCGCCCGGCATGTGCCAATACCCAGCGGCCCATCCGAAGTTTGTCTATGCACCAAATACATTCCATCCGGTCTTTGCCACAAGCATTTCCAGAGCCATTGTCCCAAGTTTTGAGTTGCCATTTGGATCCAACCCGGGTGACCAGACTGCAATGGCTGCCTTGTCAGGCACAATCACG
>CAZOCA010000160.1:0-6874 GCA_964578105.1 uncultured Pararhizobium sp. | reverse complement strand
TGTAGATCAAACTGTGATCAATCAAACCGGCGCAGGAATTTGATGACCCGCTGAATCCATTTGTTCTGGGTGGCGCCCGAAAGATTGGTGACAGCAGCACATTTGCTGATTTCGGGTATGCGAATAGTCTCAAAAAAGGCCTTCAATCCTTCCTTAAGCTGTAGTATATTAAGTGTTAATGATGACGAATATCGCTCCCCACAAAACGTTCAGGTTTTTCCTTGCATTCACTATGGTGCTTGGGATGCTGATATCTGCCGTGGGCACGACCACTTCGCACCTACCAGTAAACTTGAAAGTGTCAGACCAAGTCGGACTTGCTGAGGTAGCTCAAGAAATCGACGATCATGGCCACAGCCATGAGGATGGTGAATTTGATGAACAACTCGTTAGCCACACACACGACCATAACCCTGCTGATCACTCTCACGAGACACCTCACCTTTTGACTCATCTATACTCGGTCAGTCCAGATATGGCACGCACCCACTTTGTAGGTGTTCCAGTCTCCAACGAGCTTGGTGTTTTTTTCAGGTTAGATCGTCCGCCAAAACTTGTTTCTTTGGTCTGATCTCGGCTGCTATTGCGGCCAGAAATATCCAACAAAGAAATAGGAAATACCATGCACAACTCACTGCGTGAGGGGTTACCGCAAAAGCATTTTGCTTTGTGGCGGGTTCCTCTGATCATATTGCTCACTCTGGCTTTTGTAGCGTTTATGGAACAAGCCGCCTGGGCACACGCTGTCACAGAAGGTGACAAGGGCTACATCCAAGAAATCTCGGGCGTCAATTTTTTCCCCTTCATGTATTTGGGAGCTAAACACATGATCACGGGGTATGATCACCTGTTGTTTCTGGCGGGTGTCATCTTCTTCCTGTATCGAATGGAACACATCGGAATTTATGTGACGCTGTTTGCCATAGGGCATTCAACTACCATGATCCTTGGCGTCTATTACAACATCACGATGCGCTCATACATCATCGATGCCATTATCGGTCTGTCGGTGGTCTACAAAGCACTCGACAATATGGGGGCTTATCAACGTTGGTTCGGCTTTCAGCCAAACACCAAGGCCGCGACGTTGATCTTCGGTCTGTTCCACGGCTTTGGTCTGGCAACCAAAGTGCAGGAATATGATATTGCGCCCGATGGACTGCTCACCAATTTGATTGCGTTCAATATCGGCGTTGAAGTTGGTCAACTCCTCGCACTTGCTGGCATCTTGATCGCCATAAGCTATTGGCGGCGATCAGGCAGCTTTTGGCGTCACGCATATACGGCCAATGTTGTGATGATGACCGCCGGATTTATTCTGGTTGGCATGCATCTCACTGGCTATTTCACAACTCCAATTTCATAGAGGAACTCCCATGTATAATTCAGATATCCCAACCCGTGCAGAGCTGCCAACAACACGCCAACTCATTAAATCCACGATCATCGCAATTATTGCGGCCATCGTAATTCTTGTGACTATCGTTCTACCGTCCGAATATGCGATTGACCCAACTGGTGTCGGCAAGATGCTAAACCTCACCGAAATGGGCGAGATTAAGCAGCAACTTCATGCCGAGGCTGAAGCTGATCGGCAGTTGGAAATGCAACAAAACACCACAACGGATCAATCCAGCAACCTACTAGACAGTCTCTTCGGGCTGATGGTTGGCACGGCTCACGCACAATCTACCGATCAGAACTGGACCGATGAATATACCTACTCGCTTGAACGAGGTGAAGGTATTGAGGTCAAGCTCGTTATGGAAGAGGGAGCGGAAGCAGAATTTCTTTGGGTGGCCGAAGGCGGTGTGTTGAATTATGATCTTCACGGCGATGGGGCTGGTAGTAACATCAGCTATGAAAAAGGCCGCGCTGTCCCAGGCCATGAGGGCGTTTTGACAGCAGCCTTTACAGGCAATCATGGCTGGTTCTGGCGCAACCGTGACAAGCAGAACGTAACCGTTAAACTGTTTGTTCGTGGGGCCTATAGCGAACTTGTGAAGCCACAATAACCAAGTACGAGCGCCTTTGACCGGTTGTCAGAGGCGCTCAAACCGGCTGGATACATGATCGACGTTCGCAAACACCCAATATATGCACGCCTGTTTTCAGCACAGGTCATTGCCTTGTTGGGAACTGGTCTTCTGACCGTAGCACTTGGCTTGCTTGCGTTTGATCTTGCTGGGGATCATGCAGGGGCAGTTTTGGGACCGGCATTTTCTATCGCAAAACATAAGAGGATACATGCTTAGGGCCTGAACCCGTTATCGCACATTGCGGATCGATTATTCGTCAGATCATTTGCCAAATCGTTTGGTTGGGCTGTTGGGACGTTTTTGGCATCGTCAGCAGAGTTGGTGTTTGGTAACTCTGCTGACTGTAGATCAAACTGTGATCAATCAAACCGGCGCAGGAATTTGATGACCCGCTGAACCCATTTGTTCTGCGCAGCGCCCGAAAGATTGGTGATGGCCGCACGTTTGCTGATTTCGGTGATCGTCGGGTATGGCGAAATGTAACCGGAAATCGCGCTGATATTCATCTTTTGTGAAATTGCCAGCGACCACATATTGATCATCTCACCGGCCTGATAGCCGACAATGGATGCGCCAAGGATCTTGCCTTTTCGGTTTACAATAACCTTGATCAGGCCGCTGGTCTTGCCTTCGGCTTGCGCTCGGTCATTTTCCGCATAGGGCCAGCGCAGAACTTTGATGCCACGATGTGTTTTGCGGGCTGTTTCTTCGGTAAAGCCAACATGTGCCATTTCCGGGTCTGTATAAGTGGCCCAGGGGATGATGTTCCGGTTTTCCTTCACTGGTATGCGGAACAGAATGGCGCGGATCACAAGACCTGCGTGGTAATTCGCCATATGGGTGAATTGCAGGCTGCCGGACACATCGCCAATCGCATAGGCGCGCCGGTTGGAGGTGCGCATGCTTTTGGACACTTTGATGGCGCGATCGAACCGAATGCGACCTTCTTTCAAGCCAAGCCCGTCTACATTCGGCTTGCGCCCGGCTGCGACCAGAAGATGGCTGCCGGCAATGATTTCTTCTTCACCATTGCCGCTGTCCAGCACAACGGCCACGCCGCTGCCGGATTTTTCAACCCGTGCAATTTTAACTTCTTCACGAATGACAATGCCGTCTTCTTTCAGCTTGTCGAGAACGATTTCTGTCAGTTCGGGATCATCCTTGGCAAGCGCCTTGAACGCTTCAACCACTGTGACCTGAGCGCCAAGACGCCGATGGGCCTGTGCCATCTCCATACCGATGGGACCACCGCCAATGATGATCAGATGATCGGGCGCTTCTGTGCGTTCAAAGATGGTCTCATTGGTCAGGAATGGAACGCTGTCCAATCCCTTGATCGGCGGGACGGCGGCGCTGGATCCCGTTGAGATGACAAAGCGTCTGGCACGAATGCGGATGCCATTGACCTCGACCACCCGGGGATTGATGAACTTTCCGGCGCCTTCAATGACATGAACGCCCATGGAGGTGAAACGCTCTACACTGTCATTGGGCGCGATTGCGCCAATCACTGAATGCACATAATCATGGACCTGCTGAAAGTCGACGACAGGCTCAGGCACGTGAATTCCGTATTTATCTGCATGCCGAATTGCATCTGCGGTTTTTGCCGTTGCGATCATGGCTTTTGAGGGCACGCAGCCATAATTCAGGCAATCACCGCCCATTTTACCTTTTTCGATCAGAACAACGGAAACACCAAAGGCCGCCGCGATAGCTGCAACGGACAACCCGCCGGATCCGGCGCCAATGACACAAATGTCAGGTGTGAGAATTTCGGCCATAATAAGAGTCTTTCCAAATAGGTCGGGTTAAGCGGGTTTGCGGTTGCGCAACCGCTTTAGAACAACAGGGATCAGGGCAACCACACTGAGGGCTGCCAGAGCTGCGAGAATTTCAGGAGTAATCAGATCGCCGGTGCTGATTTCGATGGCACATTCGCTGTTGCCAATGCAATCGGCATTGGCCGCGCGCTGCGCCTCGATAACACTCCCCAGTCCCGCGCCGACAAAGGCAAAGGCAAACGAGCCGGGAATGATGCCGATAAGCGTTGCAGTGACATAGGTGGACAGCTTGATACCAAGCATGGCCGGGGCAAGATTGACGAGCCAGAACGGAAAGGCAGGTACGAGGCGGAGAAACAGAAGGTAGTTGAAGGCATCTTTTTCAAAACCCTCTTTCAGCTTGGCGACCCAGGGCCCGGCTTTTGCACGCAAGGCATCCCCAAAAGAAGTCGTTACGGCCAGGAACAAAAGTGTGGCCCCTATTGTTGCGGCAACAATGGTCGCTGGCGCGCTTACCAGCCAGCCAAACAGGAACCCGCCACCAATGCTTAATATGCCGGCACCCGGCAGCGAAAGCACCACAACGGAAATGTAAATGCCGACATAGGCCAGTAATGTCAGGGCAAAATTATCTTCAACGAAAGCGCCAAGACGTTCTCTGTTTTCTATCAGGGCGCTGATGGACAGGGCTTTATGCCATCCCATGAAAAAGGCAAATGCCATGAAGCCGGCAATAGCGACCAACGGTAGCCAGCGTTTCAGGCTGGAACCGGATTTGTCTTGCTTCTGGGCATTTTCCATTTGTGTTTGCTTTTCAAGTTGCTCGGACAGCATCATAGGTGCCCCTCTTTAAAATCATCAAGTGTTGCTTCAGGTCGATTGCGGCTTTTGCGTCCGGTCTGTATTGGTTGCGATCTTGTGTGTTCGACCGGGAACAGCCCCTAAATAGATGTCTGATGGCAAAACGAAAGCACAATTCGCGAGTCTCACCCATAAGTGAGAGAAGGGTCAAACTGGCCTCACGCCGCTGTGACTATTGCGATGTTGAATGTGATCGGCCAAGAAAGATCGAATTACGGAATTCTGGTCTGCTATCAATTGACTTTTGCTGACATTCTTGCCTATAAGCCCGCTGACTTTGGCAAACCTCGGCTGAACTTTATGCTGATTTGGATTTGCCAGTATGATTTCCCGTCTTGCGACGTTGTGATAGACTTTTTAAGAGGGCCGCATTCTTTGCGGCAGAGATACGATGAAACGTACCTACCAACCGAGCCGTCTGGTTCGTAAACGCCGCCACGGTTTTCGCGCACGCATGGCAACAAGCGGTGGCCGCCGCGTTATCGCTGCTCGCCGCGCAAAAGGTCGTAAGAGCCTTTCGGCTTAAGACAGGTTGTCGACCTGATACGGTCGGCACCGGGTTAGAGCGTTTCTGATTCGACACAGACCAGAAGCGCTTTGATGGATCGGCTCAAAAAAC
Source organism: uncultured Pararhizobium sp. (assembly GCA_964578105.1). GTDB lineage: Bacteria > Pseudomonadota > Alphaproteobacteria > Rhizobiales. Next base: position 1,571 of record CAZOCA010000160.1, on the reverse strand, counting down.
GTTCTGATTTTCTGCGTGCGGCGCGGGGGCACAAACAGGTGCGCCGCGCCCTTGTGCTACAGGCATGGCAACACCAGATACAGGAACACGAGCAACCGGCCCGCGAGCACCCCACCAATGGCGCGACCCGCATTGGATTCACTGTTACCAAAAAAGTTGGCAACGCGGTCATACGCAACCGTGTCCGCCGTCGCCTCAAAGAAGCCGTTCGCCTTTTTGAAAAATCCGGCGGTGAAAGCGGACAAACCGATCTATTTCTTCCAAACACTGACTATGTTGTCGTCGGCAGACTGTCGGCGCTTACCATGCCGTTTTCAGAAATTCAGCAGGATCTGGCCAGCGCATTTGACAAAATTGCAGCACAAATCAGGCGCCGCTCTCGTAAACTTGATAAAAAAGCTGAGAATCCTGAGCCTGACCACTCGCCAATCGATCAAAATCCCCTTAAAGAGCAGGGCATAAAGCCCTCTGACATTGCCTAAAAGCTGGACCCTTCATGCAGGACACTAAGAATCTCATACTTGCCGTTGCGTTGTCTGCTGTCGTTTTGATGGCGGCCCAGTTCTTTCTCTGGGGGCCTCAGCAGGAAGAAGCCCGGCTTCAGGCGGAACAACGCCAAGCGGAAATTTCCCAAACAACGGGTGCCGCGACATCTGGAACAGCCGCACCTGGTGCAGGCGCCAGCGGTGTGCCGACCCCCGGCGCAATACCCGGCAGCACTGAAACAGGCACTGTGGCACCGCCGTCCGGCGCGCCACGCGAAGCGGTTTTGCAATCCAGCCAACGTGTTTTAATCGACACACCGGATTTGACCGGTTCCATCAATCTGTCCGGTGGCCGGGTTGATGATCTGTCTTTGAAGAATTACCGCGAAGAGATTGACCCGGAAAGCCCGATCATTCAGCTGTTTTCACCATCAGGCAGCGCGAACCCGTATTATGCGGAATTTGGTTGGGTGAAGGGGCAGGGCGTAACTGCGGCAGTACCCGACAGTCAGACCTCCTGGACCCTGACGCAAGGAAATCGTCTGACCGCGGAAACGCCGATTACCGTTTCCTGGGACAATGGCGAAGGTCTGATATTCTCGCGCATCTATGAGATAGACGAACATTATCTGGTGACAATTACCGACAGTGTGGTGAACAACACAGCTGCGTCGGTGTCACTGTTTCCCTACGCGCTGGTAACACGCCATGGCATTCCTGACCTCCAGAACTTCTTTATTCTGCACGAGGGTATGATTGGCTTTGTTGGCGAAGAGGGTTTGCAGGAAGTCGATTATGATGACCTGCAGGATGAGGGCGAGCTGAAATTCGGTACGCAGACCCAGGGCTGGCTTGGCATCACGGACAAATATTGGGCGTCTGCCATTGTACCGACACCTGGAGAATCGTACACACCGCGTTTCTTCCACCATACGGTCAACAATCGCTCCGCATTCCAGGCAGACTTTCTGGGTGAATTGGTGGAAATTGCACCCGGCAGCAATGGAGAACATATTTCTCGGTTGTTCGCAGGCGCCAAGGAAGTCAACGTCATTAACAGCTACCGTGACGTGCCGGGCATTGAGC
>CAZOCA010000159.1:0-6882 GCA_964578105.1 uncultured Pararhizobium sp. | reverse complement strand
GTTACCGTCAGTGGTGTGACCTTCAACTGCGCAGAGCGCATTGGTGGTGCCACCTGACTATGAGATCTATGACCTCCAACATTCCAACCTAAGGGCTCCTGTCAAAGGGAGCCTTTTTGGTGGGGACAAGGGTCAGTTTGGTGCCCAATCAATCAGCCGGAAATTGCACATTAAAAAGTGCTAGTCGATCAATTCTACCGGTCCTCCGGCTTTCTGCCATGCTGTGAAGCCTCCGGGAATATGTGCCACGTTCCTCAACCCTAATTCGTTGGCGATCTCGACCGCGAGGGTGGACCGTTCGCCGATGGCACAATAAAGTAAAACCCTGCTGTTTTTCGCCAGGCCAGCAAGAGGGCCGCTGGGCCTGCAATATTGATCAAAATGTCCGTAGGGTGCGTGGATCGAGTTGGGGATAGAGCCGTGGCGGCGTCGTTCGCCTTCTTCCCGGATGTCTACGAGTTGACAGTCAACCGATGGCCAGCCAGCGAGGATTTCATCGACCTCCAGCACTGGTACGCGGTGTTGCGCCGACATCATAAGACCGAGTTTCATGTTTTCGGGGACTGCCACGTCCATCATTGCCGGGTTGGCGAGGTTCAGGTTGTTCATGATCTCGGCATATTCTTCTGCAGAATTTACCTGGAGACGGGGATTGTTGTGGCGCTCCTCGGCAATTGTGCTGACCGTGTCCCCTTTGTAGTCGTGGCCTGGATAGACCATCGTGTTCTCCGGCAGTTTCAGCAAACGCTCAAACAAGGAATGGTACTGCTCATAAGGATCCCCATTTTGAAAATCAGTACGGCCCGTGCCGCGGATCAGGAGCGTGTCACCGGTGAACACGCGGTCATCCATCAAGAAACTGTAACTCTCGGACGTGTGCCCCGGGGTATGCAGCGCAGTAAGTGTAAGGCCCTCGATCGTTAATGGATCATTGTCTCGCACGCGCATTGAGACCACATCGGCAGGAGACTGCTCGCCCATTACGGTCGTGCAGCGGGTGGCATCGCGTAATTTGCCCATAGCGCTGACATGATCTGCATGGATGTGGGTATCGACCACCTTCACCAGCTTGAGGTCCAGCTCTTCAAGCAGTTTCAGATAGCGACCGGTTTGCTCGAAAACCGGATCGATCAGTAACGCTTCGCCGCCAGACCGGCTGGCAAGCAGATAGGTGTAGGTGCTTGATGTCTTGTCAAAGAGTTGTCTGAATAGCATTTCTCATCTCCCGAATGACCCGCGTTCGGTATCTTCAAACGCGGCTGTGCCCAGAGAAGGGTATACACATGAATTCATTCCGGCAATTCTTGCTATGGAGCTGCCGTAAAGCATATGGTCCTGACATTCGGGCGATCGACTCAAGGGGAGTCGGCCGCGACGGGTATGAATTTTAAAAAAGGAGCCTCGCAATGAGCTTGCGCATTAACGACATTGTTCCCGATCTGACGGTTGAAACAGACCTGGGCACCTTTGGCCTGCATGACTGGATTGGCGATAGCTGGGCGATTCTTTTTTCGCATCCCAAGGACTTTACGCCCGTGTGTACAACAGAGTTCGGGGCGGTCGCTCAATTGGCCGATGAATGGGCCAAACGTGACACCAAGGTAATCGGGGTTTCCGTCGATGGTGTCGAGGATCACAAGAAGTGGAAGGGCGACATTGAGACAGTCGGCGGCGCGACGGCCGGTTTCCCGATCATTGCAGATGACGGCCTGGCAGTTTCGAAGGCCTTCGACATGTTGCCGGCAGAAGCCTATATGCCAGACGGTCGCACGCCGAACGATAGCCAGACCGTACGTTCTGTCTTTATCATCGGACCGGACAAAAAGATGAAGTTGTCCATGACCTATCCAATGAATGTGGGTCGCAATTTTGCAGAAGTCCTGCGCGCTCTGGATGGCCTGCAAACGGCGGCCAGCAAAGGTGTGGCGACACCAGCAAACTGGAATGTCGGCGATGATGTGGTGATTCCCACTTCTGTCAACGATGCTGATGCCAAGGCCAAGTTTGGTGACTTCAAAACTGTGCTTCCCTATCTGCGAATGACCAGCTTAAAAGGCTAAGTTTTCGCAAGGTGTCGTTAAAAATGGGGCCCCTACCGGTGGGCCCCATTTGGTTGGGCTGCCTCTTTGCAGAAAAACAATTAATCCAACTGAACAAACCACGATGAGATAGATAGATCGACGAAATCTGATATCCCCAAAGTGCGGTTGTAACGCCCAAACTGGCCGGTCGGTACAATCTCCCGGGTGATTGCGGAACGCGGGACGTAGTAGAAGAACAGGTAAATCTGTTCGAAGAAAACACACCCAGTATCAAAGCGACTCTGTCCGGGCGAAACGCCAAAAAAGGCCAGGCACATGGACATGAGAAACATGCTGGAAGCGAACAGGTTTCCACCAATGCGCTGCCAGCCATTTTGCTCAAGACTTCAACCAGCGCCTGAGCCAATGTGCTGTCGACACCATTATCGTGACCAGCCCGACACAGATCATCTCACCCGTATTCAGCACCTCAACGAACACAGTCTTTGCCAGGACAACACCAATCGGGAAAAGCGCCGCCAGGAAAAGGATTGGCCACTCTTGCCAATTGAATTCATGTGCCGACCAATATGATGTGGACCAATACGCTGCAAACGCTGCAGCAAGCATACCAATCAGTGGAAAACCATCTGCAGTTATCAATCTGAACCAGTTGAACTCCGATGCCGCCGCCAGCCCTGTGAAAAACAGCGCTGCACCCGAGACCTGAACGATGGTCGTGCGCAACGGTGCCTGTTCTTGGTCTGCGCCTTGCGGGGCGCGCATAAAGCCAAAAACCAGAGCAACTATGCCCAAAATCAGTAACAAATCCCCAGGAATAGTTGCCTCGGCCCATTTGATGCGCCCGTATAACAATGTGCATATGCCGGCTGATGCAAAAACGAATATCAGGAAGAATCCGCCATCAAGCTCTTGTTTGCGCAGCAGCCACGCCAAGGCGGGAACCAGGAAGATGAACCCCCCACTGATCAGGGCGGCACTGACGGCGTCAGTTTGCATAAGCCCGCCGATTATGAGTGCTGGTACCGCTCCCAACATTGCGATGCCCCAGGCAAAGTTCGTGATGTCTTGAAGCCGTTCTCCTGAGCGGGATTGTGCGCGGAAAGCGCAGAGCCCTGAGAGTATGAGGATCGTACACGCTGTCATAAAAGCAATTCTGGAAGAGATGTGAACATCCGACAGGAGCTTGAGCAGAACCGGGCCAGACACCCAGATGGATGCAGCAACCAAAATCGCAGAATTACCTCTCATCATTCGTTTCAAAGGTTTGCCCCAACTTAGATTTCATCGCCGATAGAATGTTGAAATGGATCCAACTGCATCATTTTAGGGTTTGTCTATTGTTCCATCTACAAAATCTATTGTAAGGATAGTTTCATGGATGAAATGAAAGCCAATTGGGATGATCTGAGATTATTCGCTGCGGTCGCGCGTGGACACGGCTTGGCGAAGGCCAGCAAGGCCACCGGGAAAAGTGCGCCTACACTCTTGCGCCGCATGCTGGATCTGGAGAAATCCATGGGGCGCGAATTGTTTCGCAGACTCCCCAAGGGCTACGAACTTACAGATCATGGCCAGGATTTGTTCAACAAGGTCATGGCGCTTGAGGGCGGAATATCCAATATCTGGAACAATCCCGTGCGCGGCAAACGCACTCTGGTAAAAATCTCGGCGGGCACCTGGATGACCAAATTTTTGTGCGAACACATGAATGCCATTGTGGGTCCGGATGACAACATCGTGGTTCACCTCATATCCACCGAGGAGATACTCGATATAAACCGGAGGCAAACTGTCATTGGCATCCGAAACAGACGTCCGCACCAAAGAGGACTTGCTGGCCGCAGAGTGGGGCGTGTTCGACATGCAGCCTATGCGATCAATGACGATGTCAGTACCTGGGCGCGCTATACCGGCAATACGCCCTCAGCAATTTGGCTCAAAAAACATGCCAATGAAGACAAATGTATCGAAATCACAAACCCCAGAAATGGACTTGATCTGGCACTTGTTGGAGCCGCCCGCGTTGTGCTTCCAACATTTGTTGGTGATACACAAAGCGGGCTTGTGAGGATTAGCGAAACCATCGAGGAACTGGATAGCGACCAGTGGCTGGTGGTGCATGATGAAGACAGGTTTAGCCCCGAAATCCGCAGGATTGTGGATCGCATCTATGAGGTGCTGCGTGACCTGCATCGCAACCATTCGTAAGTGTGCCGATCAGGCAACGCATTAGAAGAATCTGCCCTGTATCTTGGCTGGAAACTGGCTCAGATTATGTTTTTCATTGAAACCTGTGACCTCTATGCGTAGGCAGGTTGCCAGTTGCAGAAGGGCGGAGCATCCGCAGAAACCATCTATGATGGCAAAATATCAGTCTTATGTGATCTGCACGAGCCCGCGAAGTGGGAGCACCTTGCTTTGCAAGTTTCTGGCTGCGACCGGTATATCGGGAAATCCGAATTCTTATTTCCACAATCCTTCGATACAGGATTGGATGCGGAGTTTGGATTTGGCACCGGATCAAGGCACCTCGGAACGCGATGTGCTGAGGGCCGTATTCGATGCGGTTCGCGCGCGTGGCACTGACCATACGGGCGTGTTTGGCCTGCGGGTGCAAAGGAAAAGCTTTGATTTTCTCATTCAGAAAATGAGCGTTTTGCATCCAGGACTTAACAGTGATGCAGAGCGGTTTCAGGCCGCGTTTGGAAACACACTTTTCATTCATCTGACACGTAGCAACAAGCTTGACCAGGCAATCTCATTGGTTAAGGCAACCCAGACTGGGCTTTGGCATAAGGCGCCAGATGGGACAGAACTGGAGCGCGTCTCATCACCGAAAGAGCCAGTTTATGACGCAGATGAGATTGCACTTCATCTTGCAAATTTGACTACCCTTGATGAAGATTGGAAGAAATGGTTCGCAAACGAGAAAATAGATCCGTTTCATATTAGCTATGACGCGCTTTCCGCTGATCCATCAGGCGAATTGGCCCGCATATTGGAAGCGTTGGAGTTGGATCCTGAAGCCGCCAGGGGAATTAGCCCCGGAGTTGGCAAACTGGCAGATTCCACCAGCCGGAATTGGCAGGCACGCTTCCTTGCCGAAAACGGAGACAATGCCGGACTTCAGACCTGACAAAGCCATTGAGTTTGCTCCGGCTAAGACAACAGAAAACGAGTATTCTCAATTTGCACTGAATTTGTTGATCATCTGATCGAGCGAATGTCAGGTGTTCAGGCGGCTTCTGGTATGAAATGGTCGGCTCAAGCAGCACTATTCTGACGTGTGCAACAAAGCCAATATTTGCCATTTCTGGGAATCTTCGCACCTCCAAAATCTCTGAACGCAATATGAATGACCGGTTCCAAAATGGTTCAGGCGACGCGGGGCATTGTGTCTTCATCGAAACGCAATCAAGCGGTTTTGAACCAGATAAAACCAAATTCTTTGAGGAAACAAACCCATGAAACACCTTACCCTAATCGTCACAGCAGTCGCACTCGTCACCAGCTTTTCCGCCCCAGCAATGGCGAATGGTATCAACATTGAACAACTCGGCTTCGGCAATGCAGCCGGTGGTAGCCAGGTTGGCGCCGGTAATTTGATCGGTGTGTTCCAGAATGGTGCATTCAACAACTCCGTCTCCGAACAATTCGGCAATGGAAATGTTGCAGTAACCGGCCAGGAAGGCTTCAACAACGCAGCTGACACAGTTCAAATTGGCAATGGCAATCAGGCCGGTGTTGGCCAGTTCGGTAACAACCACAATTCAGTCCTGACACAGGACGGCAATGGCAACATCGCAGCCGGTGTTCAGGTTGGTAACAACTGCAATGCAAATGTCGGCCAGACCGGCAGTGGCAATGTCGCAGCTTTCGTTCAAGCCTGCCCATAAGCTGCAGTAGATTACTTGAAACAATTAGATGTGCCGGGAGATTTCTGATCCCCGGCCATCCTGCTTTCGGCAACTACTTTCTCTTCTAACAAAAGGAAAGTTCAATAACCCGATTTGGCCGATACATTACTTCCAGCTCCCCCAAACTTGCTGATTCAACCATCTTCATGCAAGATATTCGCACATAAGGAGACATTTCATGACCCTTTCGTGCTTTCCCCGAAATCTTGTTTTGGCCTGTATGGTGCTTGGCATCACCCTGTTAAACCCAGCTGCAGCCATCCAGAACATTGGTTTTCCGGACGATCAGCGACTTGTTGTTGGCAAGGCCGATCTAACGCAATTCCAGATGGCGCAGAAGGCGATGCATAATGCGCTGATGACGCTTGTGAAATTTGACGGTGTCGACGGTGAATCAAAGGGGCGCGATGCCGCGTTGAACACTATCAGTACCAATGCACAAATCATTGAGGGCATTGCGAAGCGGGCAGGAAACAACGATGTCGCAACTTTCATGGCGACCGTCAAAAGCTGGTCGACATCTGGCGATGCTGATGACCGGCCACCCAAATTGGTGAAACAGATCGAAGCCGGCCTTTTGGGCCTGAAGGTGCAAACCAAATGACCCGTTTGTTGCTGCAGGCGCTGGCAATGTTCGTGTTCTGCGTCTCTTCCGGTGCGGCTCTGGCCAATTGTGCTGACTATGGTTCAACCGCAGTCGCGCAACAGAACGAAAATATCTCGTTGGGCTGTGGATTTTCAGGGTTGCGCTGGCATAGCGACGCGGCCAGTCACACGGGGTTCTGCCGCTTGGTGGGCGAAGGAACGATTTCCGGAGAAACCGCCATTCGCGAAGCGGAATTGGCCAAATGCCGTCCGGCGGAAGTAGTGGAGCCGGCCGAGGTCATGGAGCCAGCCGAAGTCATGGAGCCGGCCGAAGC
>CAZOCA010000158.1:0-6883 GCA_964578105.1 uncultured Pararhizobium sp. | reverse complement strand
GAGCTGGATATCTCGCCCAGCTATCTCAACCTGATCGAGCGTGGGCAACGTCCGGCGACAGCCCAATTTCTGATCAAGCTGGCAGGCACTTATGATGTGGATATTCGTGCCCTTGCCTCGGACACCGAGCATCAGGCGCTGGGCGAGTTACGCGAGATCTTTTCAGACCCGGTCTTTGCCGGTGGCGGCGGTCAGGTGCCACAACAGGAATTGCGGGATCTGACGGAACACAGCCCGAGTGTCGCAGATGCCGTGTTGCGGCTCTACCGGGCCTATAATGGCGCAAAACTGTCCGGTGACCGGCTGGCAGGCGCCGTGGGTGCGGGCGCAGATGGTCATGCTCACGCGGGCGCGCCCGCTTTATACAGTCCGATGGATCAGATTCGCGACATGATCCGCGACGCCAATAATTACTATCCGGAACTGGATCAGGTGGCTGAAGATCTGTATGCGCGGTTTCGCCAGGAGGATGACGAAATCTACGCGCCCATGCGCCGACATTTGCGGGAAGCGCGCAGCATTGATGTGCGTGTCATGCCGGAAGATGTCATGCGCGGTGAGTTGCGGCGCTTTGACCGCCATCGCAAACGCCTGATGTTATCGGAATTGATGGAGCCCGCCGGACGCGCCTTTCAGGTTGCCTATCATCTGGCCTTTACGGAAGCTGGAAAAATCATTGACGATCTGGTGGAACGGGCGGCCTTGAAGGACCCTGTGACAAAACGTCTGGCCCGCGTCGCCTTTGGGAATTACTTTGCCGGCGCATTAATGATGCCTTATGCGCGTTTTCTGGATGCTGCCGAAACGCTTGGCTATGACATCGACATTTTATGCCAGCGTTTTGGTGCAAGTTACGAACAGGTGGCACATCGTTTGACCACATTGCAGCGGCAAACGGCGCGGGGCATTCCATTCTTCTTCATACGCCTCGACAATGCAGGCAATATTTCAAAGCGGTTTTCGTCGGGGAAGTTTCATTTTTCCAAATTTGGCGGTACCTGCCCGCTATGGAATGTCCACTCCACGTTCAGCGCACCGGGCAAAATTCTGACCCAGATTGTGGAGATGCCGGATGGGGTGCAATATTTCAGCCTGGCGCGCACCGTGCGGCGCGCAATTACACCGTTTTCGGAACCCGAACCACAATTGGCCATCGGCCTTGGCTGCGAATTGCGTTATGCGCACAGACTTGTTTATGCAAAGGGGCAAAATCTTGACACGCCCAGCCCCACACCAATCGGCATTAACTGCCAATTATGCGAAAGGCCGGATTGCCGTCAGCGGGCTGCACCGCCTTTGACGAAAGCACTGGATGTGGATGAGCATCGCCGGGGCATTTCGCCCTTCGGCTTTGTTGATGAGACAGCATAAGACAGTTTTTTGACCGTGCTTTGATGCAAACACGGTGGAGCAGCGCCTTGTGAAAGGTGCTGCTCCATTCGCTAGACGGGTCGATTATCCGCCGGTAAGGACCTGATATTCAGACTCATCAAGCATGCCATCACCATTTGCGTCAGCAGCTACCAGCTGATCATCGGGAACATCCGGCAGAAGCGTTTTGATTTCGTCCATGGACAGCATACCATCACCATCGGTATCAACCGTTGCAAATTCGACCCCTTGGGCCATCGCCACTGTAGATGCACCGGCAAACAAAGTTGCAAACAGGGTGGATTTGAGTTTCATCGCATTTGTCATGGTCAGTCTCCATTGTTGGAATGTTCTGATTGAACAAGACAGAGACTGACAGGCTGCTGTGTTCGCAATTTTGTGATTCAGTGACGAGCCAGAGGTCATTTTGTGAATGAACTGTGAGTGACAGATTGCAACATTGTGTGACATAGAGCGTCAAACATTTAGCAAGCGGAAACAATACTTCATGTCATTTGATTTTGATCGCGTCATTAACCAGCGCAACACACATTCGCTGAAATGGGATGCCATGGACAGCAGGCTTGGGCTCAGTCATCCGGACATGTTGCCGATGTGGGTTGCAGACATGGATTTTGCAGCGCCGCCAGAAGTTGCGGAGATGTTGCGCCTTATCGCTGACCGGGGCGTCTTTGGTTATTTCGGTGATGACCGGGATTACAAGCGGGCTGTCTGCGACTGGATGGCAACGCGGCACCAGTTTGACGTTGACCCGGACTGGATTACGACAAGCCATGGGGTTGTAGCCGCCATCGGGACCGCCTTGCACAGCTTCAGCCAGCCTGGTGATGGCGTTGTGATCTTCTCACCGGTTTATCATGTCTTTGGCAACACCATTCGCGCTGCTGGCCGGCAGGTGATCGAAAGTCCGCTGAGCCTTGTTCAGGGTCGCTATGAGATGGATCTGGATGGCCTGGCCAGGCAAATTGATGCAAAGACCAAACTGGTCATCCTATGTTCACCGCACAATCCGGGCGGTCGTGTCTGGTCCCGCCAGGAACTCATTGATCTGTGTAAATTCTGTGAGGCTCATGATCTTCTGCTGATCTCTGATGAAATTCACCTTGATCTTGTGTTTGAGGGCAATCGCCATTGTGTTACGGCCAACGCCTATCCTGACATCGCAGACCGGCTGATCACGTTGACGGCTGCCAGCAAAACTTTCAATCTTGCCGCCTCGATGACAGGCAATGTCATGATCTCCAATGCGCAACTGCGCGAGACCTTCATGACAACAGTAAAGGGAACGGGATCATACAGCCCAAACCGGGTTGGAATTGAAATGGTAACCGCAGCCTATACACATGGCGCGCCCTGGCTGGATGCTCTGCTGCCATATCTGAAAACCAATCGTGACCGGTTTGATGAAGCGGTGGCTCGCATTATTCCAGGCGTGCGGTCGATGAAGCTGGAGGCGACCTATCTGGCTTGGTGTGATTTTTCCGAAACGGGCTACAGTGCAGACGAAGTCGTCCACCGGGTACAGGATGTTGCGCGCATTGCAGTCAACAAGGGCCCCATCTTTGGCATTGGTGGCGATCGTTGGATACGGTTCAACATTGCCTGCCCGCGGGCCACTTTGGAAGACGCTATCAGCCGGTTGGAAACTGCTTTTCAGGCTTAGGCAGCCTGTTAGGCAGCCGATGGCGCGATTGCCAAATCAAGCCCCAACAAGGGGCCCAACATGGGGTTGGGTTCCACCAGATCAGCAATCGTATAGCCGCCAAGCACCGCAAAAAAAGCGTTGAGCGCCTCTCGAAGGGCACCGTTGAGTGCGCAACTGCCGATCAGCGGACAATCAGAGCCTTCATCTTCGAAGCACTCAGCCATGGCAAAATTGTCTTCAGTCGTTTTCACAACATCAAGCAGCGAAATCGTGTTGGCGGGAACCGCAAGGCGAACACCACCATTACGCCCACGAACGGTTTCCATGAAACCCGCCTGGACCAATGGCTGCAAGATTTTAAAGAGAAACAGATCCGAAACGCCATAAGCATTCGCAATGGTTGCAACGCGGCTGAGCTGGCCATCATTTGCCGAGCAATACATGAGCATGCGGATGGCATAATTAGTCTGGCGTGTTAGCCGCATGTCGTCACTCCATGAATTAGATACCGGGTAGAAACCAGTCTAGAACTATTCTAAGAAACATGAGTGAATAATTCAAGTTTTTTGTTTCAGGTTGTTGACGCTCGGACATTCCTCCCATAAACATGACTTATGTAGTCAAGTTTAAATCTGAACACGAGGGTGAAAACTCATATGAGCCACAAGACACTTAGCCGCAAGACAGTTTTTGGAGCTGCGCTTCTGACACTCAGCCTGATGGCCAGCACCAGCGCTGTTTTGGCAGAGGGTGAGGTCAATCTGTATTCCTCCCGCCATTACGATACCGATGAACGGCTTTATTCCGATTTTGAAGAGCAGACCGGCATTACAATCAACCGGATTGAAGGCAATGCTGACGAGTTGATTGCGCGCATGGAAGCCGAAGGGGCCAACAGCCCTGCCGACGTCTTGCTGACCGTTGATATTTCCCGTGTCGTCCGTGCGGAAGAAAAAAACCTTCTGTCCAGCGTGGACAGTGCTGTTCTTAATGCGCGCTTGCCACAGCATCTGCGTCACCCAGATGGCCTGTGGTTCGGGTTTTCACAGCGGTCACGTATTATCTTCTACGACAAGGAGCGTGTTGACACACCGCCTGCAACCTATGCCGATCTGGCCAAGCCGGAATATAAGGGCATGATCTGCGCCCGCTCCAGCACCAACACTTATCAGATTTCGTTGCTGTCTTCGATCATCGCTCATGAAGGCGAAGAAGCTGCAACAAATTGGGCTAAAGCTGTGCGCGAAAACATGGCACGCGCCCCTCAGGGTGGCGACACCGACCAGTTGCGCGGCATCGCATCGGGCGAATGTGGCATTGCCATTTCCAACACCTATTACTTCGCCCGCGCCATCCGCACAGATGTGAAGGGCCTGTCGGCTTCCATCGATAAAATCGGCTGGGTTTTCCCCGATCAGTCCGGTAATGGCGCGCACATGAATATCTCTGCCGGTGCCGTTGCAGCCAACGCGCCACATCGTGAAAACGCTATCAAATTCCTGGAATATCTGACGAGCGATGCCGCTCAGCAATATTTCTCCGCTGGCAATGACGAATACCCAGCCGTCTCAGGCGTGGCGCTCAGCCCGTCAGTGGCAAAGCTGGGACTGTTCCGTCAGGACGCAATCAACCTGTCCACCGTTGCCAATAATGCAGCGAAAGCGACAGAAATTTTCAACGCGGTTGGTTGGGAATAATCTCGCAGGTTCTGAGATTTCACACTGAGCCCCGGCTGCACGCGCAGTCGGCGCTCTTTTTGGTGCAAGTGTTGGTCAAAATTCAATCTTGATCAACATTTGCCCGCACACAGACATCCGCGCTTGCCGACAACCCGTATCTGATTGGCCGTATCTGATTGGCCGTATCTGATTGGCCGTGATAGTACCTTGGCTGATCTTGCAATGTATCGGTTGATCTGTACCCTTCTCCACCATGTTCGTTACTCTTCCCCCCGATCCGCAGCTCGCCCCGATGGTCGCCGCATATTGGTTCATCGAGGACATTCAAGGAGAGTTTGCAGGACAGATTATCCAAACAAGCCCAATTCCCATGGCCGTTCTTTCGGTGAATATCGGGCGGCCTAACACAAGCGAAGACGGCTCTTTCATCCCGCGCGCTTCCCTGCTTGGACTGCAATCGCAGGCGCGTTTTTGGCGATCCTGCCCCGGCACCTATTTCGTCATGGTGATGTTGACCATTCCCGGCCTCGTTCGGCTGTTTCCGCACACAGGCCCGGACTCAACTGACAGGATTCTTGATCTTGGCGCGATTGCTGGAGATGCTCTCGCCGGCTCATTATCAAGGCGTGTATCTGCGGTATTCGAACCCAGAGGGATCGCGAAGCTGCTAGATCACTGGCTGATTGCCAGGCTGGCCTCGTCCAAAGCGGTCTTGGAGCTTCATCGCCTCAGCGCCGCACACACTGTTCTGCGATGCAATGGGACCGTTTCTGATGCGGCTGAGGCAGCGAACGTCAACCGGCGGCAACTTCATCGCTGGTTTCTGCGTCATACTGGCATCGGCCCAAAAGAACTGGCTGATCTGGAACGGCTCCAAAACAGTTTACGAAGCAGCCAGATGAAACGAGGTGACCCCGGCCTTGGTTTCAGTGATCAGGCGCACAAAATCAGAAGTTGGCAGCGCAGACTGGGAACCACGCCCGGCATGTACGAAAAAACAGGACCATCTTCGGTTGCTGACCACTTCAAGACAGACCCATCACGTGCTGAACCAGCCTTCTATCTTTAACACACCCAAAGTGTCCCATTCGTTCAATACCAAACGCTTCCAGAATGCCATGATCGGGAAAGGCCAAGCAGGAGAACCAATTCATGGAACGAGAAAATATGCGCGAACTAAAGGGACACGCGGTCGAATACGCCGATGGTGACACCAACTTTGAGGGCTATGTGGTTGTTCCGGACAAAGTTGCTGCAAATCGGGCCTGCGTGGTGCTTACACATGATTGGAGCGGGTTAACCGACCCAACCAAAGGCCTTGCAGCGCGTTACGCCGCTCTGGGCTATGGCTGCTTTGCGCTTGATGTCTATGGCAAAGGTGTCCGTGGTGATCCAATTGGTGACAATTCACACCTGATGAACCCGCTCATTGAGGACCGGTCCCTTCTGCAGCGCAGACTTCTTGCCGGCTACAACGCAGCGCGACAGTTTTCCGGTGTCGACGCGGAGCGTATGGCGGTGGTCGGGTATTGCTTTGGTGGAACCTGCGCACTCGATCTGGCGCGTGCAAAACCGCCGCATCTCAAGGCGGCTGTCAGCTTCCACGGCGGTCTGAAATCGCCAGACATCGAAGAAGACAAACCAATTTCGGCCAGTATCCTGTTGCTGCATGGATGGAATGATCCAATGGCGCCACCCGAAGACGTTCTGGGCATCACAGAGGAACTCACGACCGCAGGAGCCGATTGGCAGCTTCATGTTTACGGCCACGCCCAACACGCTTTCACTTTCGAAGACGCGAAATTTCCAGAGCGCGGTATCCTCTACGACCGCAAAGCCGATGAGCGATCATGGGCGGCCATGCGAAACCACCTGGATAGCTACCTTGGTGGTTAAGCCCCGTTGCCCCCTGAGTGCGGGGGCCTGATATTAAAGCTCTTTGGGGACTTCATTTGAAAGATATTCGGCAGCGAGTGTCCACACCTGCTTTGCCCGGCGGGAGGCTTGTGGTGCGCAAAACAAAGATATTGCGTAGTCGAGCTTTGCGCTGGTTTCCCGAATAACCAGCCTGCCAGCTGCGCTATCTGCCTCGACAAGGCTTTCGGGCAACACGCCCCTGCCGCTTCCTGCAAGACAATGTGCCCTCACATCCGCCGCCATGCCATGG
>CAZOCA010000157.1:0-7012 GCA_964578105.1 uncultured Pararhizobium sp. | reverse complement strand
GCGGTGGCTCAAAAGGGCAGCGTGAAGCTGGAAGTCGGTCAGTTGCCTTCCATTGAGGAATGTCGCGCTGAATATGAAAACGCTCCGGTCGGCTTCGAAAAGGAAAGAGCACAGCGCAGAATGGCTTTGCGGGAAAAGGTAGGAGATGTGGCAGAATTCGATCTGCCAATTTACGTCTGGAAGTTGGGAAGATCCTTTTTCGTCGGCGCGCCAGTTGAATTTTACAGCGAAGTTCAAACATCTCTTCGGGAAAAATTTCCAGATTTTACAGTGCTCGTCCTTGATGTGTGCAATGGCTTTTTGAATTATCTGCCAAGACAGCAAGATTTTGAGCGAAACTCCTATCCAGTTCGCATCTCACTATTCGCCGCCGGAAGTATGGAACGAGCACGGGATAAGGCCGCTGAGATGGTCGCCTCCATGATAGGCAACTCGTGTGATCAAGCAGGACCGCCAGAATGCGGGTCACGCGGACTAAGAAAGGCGCAAGGATGATGGTTGGCAAAAGCCTTGTGTAACACACGCCCCCGAAATTTGGCCTTGGCTCTTTCACCAGACGAGTTCGCAGTGTGAAACCCAGCCACAATGATCGCTCAGGTGATGAAATTTAGAGTGTTTTAGTGAAAAATGGTGACCCCGGTAGGACTCGAACCTACGACCTGCGGATTAGAAGTCCGCTGCTCTATCCAGCTGAGCTACGGGGCCTGAATTGTGGTGTCAGCTGCTAGTGTGTCCACGATTGTTTGCGGTCAAACTTGAAATTTTCTGAGTAGGATGTCATCCGGATTTTTCGCTGTTTCTGGTTGGCAAGCTGGTAGGCAATGCCATTCCTCTCAGCATAGGCAACGGCGTCTTCCTGGTTGTCAAAGTTCAACTTGATCTGCTGCTTCATGTCCGAAGAAGAGGTGTATCCCATCAATGGCTCAATCTGCCGAGGCGTTTCCCGTATATATTCGAGAATCCAGTTACCGGTTTTACCCCGTCCTGATTGCATGGGATTCTTGGTTGGCTGGTAAATGCGTGCGACCATTTTGATCTCTTCGGTTTGCAGCAGAGTGTTGTGACAATAGATACAGCCACCATCCATGATGTGGCAAGAACCGAATTGCGTTTTTGATGAGTTGATACCCATCGAAAGTGCTCTCAATGTACTCTGCCAGTCTGCACCACACAACGCGGTGCGGAAGCGCCCGGGCGACGCTTCAAAGACAATAGATTTTTAGTGAAAAATGGTCGGGGCAGAAAGATTCGAACTCTCGACCCCTGGTTCCCAAAACCAGTGCTCTACCAGGCTGAGCTATACCCCGTACCAATATCTGAAACAGTTTCCTGCGTCAGAGACACGCCTCTTACACGGACTATTGGGCCACGACAAGAGCCGTTTTGGGTAAATTACAAAAAGGTTGAATCGGCCAGCTGGGATTCTGCATTTTGCGCCAGTTAGCGGCGTCAGTTGGAACTGAGATTTTTGGTGAGCAATGGATGCCTCACCTTATCTCCCGAGTGGATTCCATTGCCCGACGCGACGCCAGCATTGAGTTCCAATACATAGCGTACGGGTTCCCGCGATGAAATGATGTCGGTCGAGAACGGTGTCGTGTTTTCAGCGACCCGAACAACTGTTCCGGAGCGATCGATAAACACCATATCCAGTGACAAAGGCGTATTGCGCATCCACATTGTGACCAGTCGATCTGTACCGAAATCAAAGAGCATGCCCTGATCCGGTGGAAGGTCTTCTCTGAACATCAGGCCAACTTCCCGCTCCTCCTGCTCATCAGCGATCTCAACGACGAAGCGCTGAACGCCTGTTTTCGTCTCGATTGCTAAAAAGACAGGACTTGGAGCTATCGACTGGGGCTGCTGCGCGTAAAGCGAAAGGTTCGCAACGCCAAACAGCAAAGCCGTAGCGACGACTATCGTGCTGAGCCCGCGGCGGAATTTGACTGGGTAGAATTTCATGCTCATGAACCGATATGCCCTTGGTCTTTTATTAAAGGGAGATGACAGCATCACCTTACAGCAAAGCTGCCGGCAATCCTTGTCATGTCATATAGGCGAAATTTAGTGTGATACAGGCTGGCCCGGGCCTTCAGCCGGACGAACTTCAGCGCACATCAATCCTTTGGGGCCTTTGCCATAACGTACCAGTACCTTTTGGCCAGGCCGCAATTCGGTCAGACCAAACTGGCGCAGGGTCTCCATATGGATGAAGATATCGGGGGCCTCTTCGCTTTCGGTGACGAAACCGAAACCCTTGGTGCGGTTGAACCATTTGACGGTCACCAGCGTCATGTCGCTTTCAGGCTCTACCTGTGTGTGCGTCCGCGTTGGTTCAGAGGTTGATGGCTGCACAGCAGTACTGTAATCCATGGACAGGACCCGGAAGGCCTGCAAGCCCTTACTCTGCCGAGTTACCTCACAGACGATCCGCGCGCCTTCCATAGCCGTCAGGAAGCCATCCCGGCGCAACGTCGTGACGTGGAGCAAAACATCGTTGGTTCCATCATCGGGAACGATAAATCCATATCCCTTGGAAACGTCGAACCATTTGATCGAGCCAGCTACGACTTCAATATCAACTGGAATTTCGGTGCCAATGTGGCTGTCCAAACCGATTTTGGAGTCAGTTGCGGTCGCAGATACCTTATCAGTGGCCTGAGCAGAAACTGCATCTTCTGGCTGTTTTGCGCCCATTTAAACTGCCCTCTCGACCAAGCGATTGTCTGCATAACATCTGTTCTGCGCACAAAAATGCAGCGCTAAGATGACCTACAAACGTCAGTGATGTGTCAGAATCACCAACTGCCCCACAACTCTAGATGCCACGCGCTTTTTGCTTATGCAATTAAGATCAAAAAGCCCGGACTCATCCGCCCAAATGCGCATCATCTGATTCTGTTTATTATTAAACACTGTGACAGCCCCATTCATCAAGCAGCTTGCTGGCAGTCGATGTGAATTTCGAGCCTGTTTGGAATATCAATTGATCCATCGGACAATCATTTCTTCACATTGCTGGAGCAATGCCTATGTTCTTGCAGAAGCCGGAGCGTGATACAATCAGAGGGAAAACACCCACAAATGCCTGGCGAAACTCAAACCTATTGTGGGCGAAGATTTAGACCCGCATCATTTGGAGCTTCATATGAAATATCTACACACAATGGTCCGTGTGACCGATGTCGACGCGTCTTTAAAATTTTACTGTGATGGTCTGGGATTGCAGGAAACACGCCGCATTGATAACGAAAAGGGGCGCTTCACCCTGATTTTTCTATCCGCACCTGGTGATGAATCTGCACAGGTAGAGCTGACTCACAATTGGGATCCAGAACCCTATGGTGAAGGACGCAATTTCGGACACCTGGCTTACCGGGTCTCAGACATCTATGCGCTGTGCCAAAAGCTTATGGATATGGGTGTGGTCATCAACCGTCCTCCGCGGGATGGGCACATGGCTTTCGTACGCTCTCCCGATGATATTTCGGTCGAACTGTTGCAAGAAGGTGACGCTTTGCCATCACAGGAGCCTTGGGCATCAATGCCCAATACCGGTCACTGGTAAGCTTGGCTTGGCCGTTCTGCGGCCACCTTTCCTCAGTTCCCAAATGGAGAGACAGCCGCTCTCTGTTTGGGATTTCCGGCTCTCCACAATTGGGAATTCTGGAAATGTATAGCTTGGCTTCAAAAAAACTGCCCGCGACGGATTATGAGGGTTGCTACCCCTAAGAATCCTCTCTATAAGCCACTCCCGAAGCGCCCTTCGTCTAGCGGTCTAGGACGCCGCCCTTTCACGGCGGAAACACGGGTTCGAGTCCCGTAGGGCGTGCCACCTTCTTGTGTGGCACGCATGCCGATGTGATTGGGCAATTAATTCTTTCGTCTGTTAAACTGACACCAGAAGTAGACGAAGAACTTCAGTTGCTTACAATGAACTGGCGGCTTCTGTTCAATGCCGAATTCCCCACATTTCATTTCCAAATCATTGCATGCTTCCGTTCACGCTTGCGGTTTTGAGCCCAAGCATTAGTATATCAGTTATCGGTTTTGCATAATTTCACCGAAGGTAGCTGCTCATGGATTTGACTTGGATTTTTGATGGTCTCGACAAACCGGACAAGACTCGCATTGGTCTTGCAAAGGCGCTTGGCCGCGATGTTTCTGTTGTCAGTAAAATTCTGTCGGGAAAACGCCGCTTGGCTGTCGAAGATGAAGAGATAATCCGGAACTATCTGGAAATGCCTTATGGCGGCAGCAGTGGCGGAAACGGGATATCATCCCGAGTTGTCTACAACGTCGCGTTTCATATTGTTAAGGACAAGCAGATCAAGGAAGGCGATCCTAGGGAATTCGCTGATCTGTTTCTGGAGTTATGCCACTACCTGCAGGATCAGGAAGATGCGCCAATCGATAAGATCGTTTCCTTCGAGGCACAACGCCGCGCCCGTCGCAGTTCTCAATCATAGCATTCAAACGATGATAAAGTTGCTGAAGTGGCGGGCTCACATATCCGTACTCGGCAACCTCTATCCCATCAATAGTGCGTGAGCGCTCGATGAATTTTTTCCATCCCAATTGAGCATACCAAATTCGCATAGGATTTTGGCGAAACACCCAAATTATGAGCGGAATTTTATGGTGCTCGTCGAGAAATTGAGCCATGGTGAGCATAAGTTTGGGACCAGCTGATGTTCCTCTCCATTTTGGTAGGACGTAACCTGCATGGAGTTCACCTGCACCATCCGGGGCGTCTTTGTCGTCACACGGTTTGGCAAAGCAGAAACCAATGCCGGATTGTCCACTACGAATGACGTAGAGACGTTCAGCCAGACCCGGGCTTTTGATCCATTGGCTCCATTGGGCAAGGCGAAATGCTTTATTTCGCCGGCTGAGAAGTTCGGAAGGTAAAAAACCATAACAATTTTGCCAACAATCCACATGTATGCGGGCAATTTCCGTAACATCATGTATGGTAGCTGGAATGACTTGAATGGTTTTCATCCGCTTCCCTGTCTTCAACTGAGGAATGGGCAAACGACTCGTAAATTATCTTTCTGGTGGTTTTACTATAACAATTTCTATCTTGGCGGGAAATATGCTCGACTTTGAGCTACAGGAAAAACTGAAACATCATAAGGTCGACCTCTATGAGGACAACCGGAAGCGGTTTGCTTTGATTGGGGTTTCAATGTTGATTGGCCTGGTGATAGGCCTCACCGCAGCATATGTATTCCGTCAGGCAAATGTCGAGAATTACCAAGCCGAGTTGAGCCTGATGGTGGTTTTGGCCGCGGAGAGCAAAAACCTCGACTCTGCCGCGACCCTCAAAGCTGTCGAAACGGAGATTGGGAAACCGATTTCGGAGTTTTCTGAAAAGGATACACTGGAGGCTTTTCAGTATCTGGTCCGCAATACAAAACTGGCAAACTGACTTTTACGAACGGCATCATGGCCTGTTTGGTATGCACGGCGCTGTATAATCACATCAGTTCTAATCCGGTAGTAGCTCGCCAACGACTGTGATGACGCCTGCATAATTGTTTTTCGTCCACGTAAAAAGCGTAAGTCCACCGTTTATGTCAATCAGTTCAATGCCGGTAAAGGACATCGACTCATTGATGTGACTGATGAGATCGTTGGAAATTTGCATTCCTGATGGGCGGCTGACCATGACATCCATGCTGCTTGTCAGCACCACCGATACACAAAGAGCGCAGTTGCTGTCCTCAGGCAAAAGTGTTTCCGGACCCATTATGCCCACGACAACTCCAATTGCGACGCCTTCTACATTGAACAAGCCGCGTGTAATGGGAATGAACGGAAGGCCGCTCTGTCGGCCGACAACGGGTGGATTAATTCGCAAATCACCACTTCCCTGTCGAACAGCCTCCCGGACATATAACCGATCACCAAGGTTTATGTCGGGCGCAGGCAAATTGTAGCTGTCAAATAACAGAGTGCCATCAGCAGCGATGGCCAGAATTGAACGCAGCCCAGCCGCAGCGCGCTGATAGCGTTTCATGCGGGAGTGAGCTATCGGCGCGGAAATGTCCGGATTGGCACTCAGGAAGTCGCCAACAGCCAGCAATGCAAGATCGTTCTGCTTGAGATGACTGTCGACCTGCTTGGCAAGCAGAGCGCCCTTCAGTTCCACGCGCATTCTGGTCAATTCTGTAATCACCGGCGTGCGGCGTGAACCAATTTCCAGCGCCAGGGCATTCTGGGAGTCGGCGAGGCATAATCCTGCCAGAAGCAGGCCAACACAGGAGAGACGAATTAACTTTATTCCAACCATTATCCGCACGACTTGAAATTTAATGGACTAAGAGTATCTGATTGCGAACCATATATAGCCCCAGGAGAAATTTGGGAGTCAGAATGACTGATTTTCTACTAATAGTTAAGTATCAGAGAATTTAAAATTTCTGTCTCGTATTTTATCTTCAAATTTATCGTCTGATGGACGGTCTGGCCAAATCCAGAATTCTAAATTGAACACTGGGGCGACCGCCCCAATGATCAAGCGAGAATGTGCCTGCAAGATGGAACGTCCCTTCCCTGTTTTTCAACATTGTCTGGCCAATGGGATTGTCTGCAGCCCGAAAAGCAATTGCATTTATGCGCGTGCCCTGACCGGAGGAAACACTTGCACGTACATGCCCAGAGCCTACTATCTTGGCGGGGCCTATGAAATGCGCCGGCAATGCGAACACTGGCTGTGAGTGTCCTGAGCCGTACGGACCAGCGCGCTCCACAAGATCCATGAACTCAATTGTTGCACCATTGGCGGTAATTGCGCCATCAAGCCGCAATTGATTTTGCCCGCGTGCGGCATCGACCGCCCGGGCCAAATGTTCTTCAAGATACTCTCGAAACCGCCCAAGCTGCGCGCGCTCAATTGTAAGGCCCGCCGCCATTGCGTGGCCGCCTCCCTTGGTCAGAATGCCCGCCTCCACAGCGCCTCTGACGGCCGCCCCCACATCCACGCCGGGAACTGAACGTGCCGACC
>CAZOCA010000156.1:0-7085 GCA_964578105.1 uncultured Pararhizobium sp. | reverse complement strand
CCTCCGGCTCCGGCACGTAAACGCGGATGTGGGAGAAGGCTTGCTGGCTTTCCCGTCGGGTGTAATCGATTTCCAGAACAGGGCCGATATCGCCAATGATCTCATGCGCCCACTCCGGCAAAGTAACCGTTTGGGAGTTGATCAATTCAACCTTGGTGGTTTCTTCAAAATCTTTGATGTTCTGGTCAAAGCCGCTGTAATTTGTCGCATCGTCGGTTTTGATGGCGGCCGGATTGGCGAAGGTGCCACGCCCGCGAAAGCGCGTGATGAGATCCGCCTCTTCCAGCAACAGCATGGTCCGACGAATTGTGACGCGGGAAACTTCAAACCGAACGGCAATTTCCTGCTCACCGGGAAGCGGTGTGTTTTCAGGAAAATCTCCGCGCTCGATTTCCTTACGCAGGATTTCATAGACACGATAATAAAGCGGTATGACGTCTTGTACAGAATGGTCGATCTTGGATCGCCCCTTCGGCTTCTTTTTAGTTTCTTTCAACATCACTCACCTGATTGAGAATTCAGAACGCATCCCGGACAATCGAAGGCACTGATAACATCAAGAGGCGACTGTTTAAAGAGCAAGTGTCGCCAGGGTTGCATTGAGGTTGGGTGCAGTCTTTACGCCGATTGTGCGCAACAGCCACCAGGCACTGCAGATATTGGATGACAGAAGCGGCATCTCGGTTTCAGCAGAAGCCATCCGAATGGCCGGAACCGTTATCATGCCCGTTCCGCTTAAAACAACCGCATCCGCATTGGCTTGGCCGATACCCGCAAGCGCGTCCGCCACCTCTTCAGTTGTCAGTTCATAGGCGCGAAACTCCTCAGACATTTTTCTGGTCTCGCGCACCTCAACCCCTCGCGCTTCCCAATAGGCGACAGAGATCTGTGTCAGCCAGTCAGGATAGGGGGAGACGAGTACGATGGATTTCGCGCCCAAATGCGTCAAAGCGCCTGAAATTGCCAGGCTTGCAGTTCCGACCGGTTTGCCTAGCTTTTCAGACAGCCGATTGCAGGCCACGATATCCGCGTCCGGACCGTTGCGATAGGATGGGCCCGTCAGCCCGATCATCAGAGCGCCCAGATCAATGGCGCCAAAATCGTCGATCTTCTGTTCGTATCTGTCCAGATAAATATGGTTCCGCTCTTCCAGTGTCGTGTCTGGCATGGGACTGAAGCGCGAGAAATGAACGCCAACATTGGACGGCAGCAGGTAGCGTGTCTCCGGCTCCACGGTGGGATTGGATGGCGGCACCAAGACACCCACACGATGGTCCGGGGTCAGGCTTGTCATATCATTGGCGGTCATATCATTCACACTTTGTTTGAAATGCGATCCGGATGGGATTGGCGTTCGGGTGCCATGTCGAGCATGGAACTGGTCAGCAGATAGGCGCGGGCTTTAACCGGATCAGCGGCGGCGTCTGCAATGAATGTCAGCCAGTCATCCTTGCCTGTGACGTTTTTGTCTGTGCGCGGCAGCAAGACATCGCGCGCAATTCTGAGCCGTTCCTGCAGCGCCTCATGAAATCTCTCAGGCTTGCCATGCTTCACAGCGTCAATGATGGCGCTGGCGACCGCATAGGCATCGTGGAATCCACAATTCATATTCATGCCGCCCCGTGTATTGGTCAGATGGACCGCATCACCGAGCAGGCCGATACGGCCAACCGCATTGGTATCGCAGAGCATCTTGCTGGCTCCGTAAACATCAGTGCCCAGAATTTCCAGATCTGTGCTGCATTGTGGCAGAAACTCATCGACAATCGGTCCGTACCAGGCCGGGTCTTTCACCTCTTCGTCAGAGGCCCCTGGCGGGATTCGAATGATAATGCGCCAGCAATCCGGCATCTCCAGCAGACTGACGGACCGCTTATCCTGTGAAAAAATGTAGGAAACCGGTGCCATATCGGGCATCAACTCAGCGAAAGATTTCGCGACCATCAAACGCAGAACCCGGCCGGGATAGACATGTCCGGTCTGCTCCAGCCCGAGAGATTGCCTGACAGCGCTGCGCGCGCCATCGGTCCCCAGCAGATAGGTGCCACTCACGGTCTGCCCGTCAGATGTTCTGGCCCAGACATGATTGTCGTCCTGACCGGTTTCGATCACATCTGCGTCAAAGCTGATCCTGACAAGATCGGTTGCCAGCGCCTTTTCCAGCAAATGCGGCGTTATGGCGGATTGTTCCAAATGAATGCGGTAGGGTGCAATTGTGTCGCGTTGCAGTACAGCCTGATCGAATTCGGCCAGAATGACACCGCCGGTTTCACGATATTGGATGCGCTCCGCCTTGCAACCCTGCGACAGCATCACATCCAACAGGCCGAATTCCGCCAGTATTTCCAGGGTTGGGGGATGAAATGTCGAGGCTTTTGAAACCTGGCTCAATGTAGACCGCTTTTCAAGAATGTGGCTGCTTATGCCGTGATTGGCCAATTTCAAGGCAGCCGTCAGGCCCACAGGCCCGGCTCCACAAATAACGATATCCGGCTTTGAAAAGTGAGCGCCCATCTAATTCTCTTGCCAATTCCACTTACAATCATATGTATTATGTTAGATACATACTACATATCAATCCGGCTCAGCAACTAATTTCAATGGTTGACGTCGCAAAAATGCCGAAAAAGCCGCATAGGCTTGTGTCTGCATATTGGCCTGTATGCCGCCGTGACCACGGGTCGCACTTGCTGTATACTGCATGCCGGATAAGCTCTATCCTGACAATAAAATAGCCGCTTTTGACGTTCGAAGGAGATTCAAAGTGAACCCGCCGGCCCCGTATGAATTGGATTTCTCTGAAATCCTGATCGAATCAACCGCGCCGAAAGGCGAAGAGGTCGTCATTCACTTTGAGGGCCAAAATGGCAAACAGACTGTCAGGCGTGCTATAAAAAGCCACGACTTTCAGGATATTTTTGAATGCTGCCAGGGTCTTGCCAGCGATGTGTTCGCGGCTGAATTTCGCATGAATTCTGCAGTCAGTCTCAGCTTTGAGATCATGAGCGACAGTGATGTCACAGTCTGGCACACACAGCCCTCCTCCTTCCTGAAAATGCAATTGTCGATGACCATGCATTGGTCCTGCATCCACCTGCAGAAGAACTACAAATCCTTCACCTCTCTCGGCCTTGTTGAGATACCGGAAAAATATCAGCTTGTGGAGGGTCGGCTACCGCTTGGCGATACCGTCAAACTGATCATGGATTCCATGAAATCAGGGATTGAGTTCATGGGCATGCTGATTCTCAAACGCGATGAGATCGACCACCAGCGGGAAGTCGAACGCGCCCTTTAAGATCTCGATAAGTCCTGCCGCTCTCGCTTTTCGATTGCTTTAATGTACTAATGTTAATACATTATGGGCATCTTCAGATTGCGAGAGCCAGAATGCATCCTGCCGACAAAGCCTTTGATTATGGACGCGCCTACCGGGAACGTGCGCTAAAAAGCGTTGCGTTCGGCGTGTCCTCGACACCGCGCGGTCGCCAGTTACCTGCACCAATTGTGGCCAGGCGTGCGGAAGAAGCGCATATTTATGATGAAACCGGTACGCGCTTTGTCGATTATGCGCTGGGTTATGGCCCGCTGATTCTTGGTCATTCTCCCACTTGTGTGGTGGACGCCATCCAGAACGCTGTCCAGATGGGCCTGCGCACCGCTTCTGTGCATACAGGTGAAGCGGAATTGGGAGAGCTGATAGCCGACACGCTGCCTTGCGCAGAACAGTCTGCCTTTGTCAGCTCAGGGTCTGAAGCGGCCCATTTGGCGTTGCGCACTGCGCGAGCGGTCACCGGAAAATTGCCTATCATCAAGTTTCGCTGCAATTATCATGGCTGGTTTGACAACATCCATTTCGCCAATGATGCGCAGAATGACGGCCCGGCAACAATCGGCCAAAATCCAGATTCAGCGTCTCATATGACCATTCTGGATTGGGGCGACACAGCCGGGTTCGAGGCAGCCATCTCTTCGGATTATGCAGCTGTTATCCTCGAGCCGATCGCTGTGAATGGTGGCTGCCTGTATCCACCTGCAGGGTTTCTGGAGGCCATCCGCCGGAAAACACAGGAATTCGGCGTCGTTTTGATCTTTGACGAAGTTATCACCGGCTACCGGCTGTCTCTTGGTGGTGCCCAGCAAGTGTTGAACGTCTGCCCCGATATTGCTGTCATCGGCAAGGCCATGGGATCGGGCATGCCGATTGGTGCCATATCCGGCACGAAAGAGGCTATGGAGCCGATCGCATCAGGCCGCATGTTGCATCGGGGGACGTTTAACGGAAACCCCATCAGCCTTGCCGCCTCCATTGCCTGTATCAATCATCTGCGCAGCCATGCACCGACAATTTTCAACGACATTGATGCAATGGCAGCGGGTCTGGAAGATCATGCCACTGCATGTGCCAGTGCATCAGGCGTTACGGCCAGCATCACCAGGGTTGGTTCGGCATTGCAGATTTTTCTGGGTCTGCCGAAAATCGCCACCCTCTCGGACACAGCCCATATTGACAAGCAACTGACCGCGCGGTTCGCTGCAGAAATGTTGAAACGCAATGTGCAGATCATTGCGCGCGGGCTGATGTATATGTCCAGCGCCCATACACAACAGGATATAGACCTGACCAAAGACGCCATGACAGACGCCTTTGCAGTGCTCGGGCAATAGACCCCAAGCAGCAGGTCCTGAACAAAAGGATTTTTTGATGCCGACAAAAGCGAGACAATATCGCGAGTTCATGGCGGGCGATGATCTCATCGTTTCCTGTGGTGCCTATGATGGCTACAGCGCCCGGCTGATCGAAAAAGCCGGCTATAAAACCGTTGCGACCAGTGGAGCTGCCATTTCAAACTCGCGAATGGGCATCGCCGATATGGGCGTCATGGGCCTTGCGGAAAATCTGGACCAGTGCCGCGCCATTGTGCGGGCGGTCAATCTGCCGGTCACGTGTGATGCAGATACGGGCTATGGCAATCCGGTCAATGTCTATCACACCGTCCAGGAATTTGAGGCCATTGGCGCTGTCGGCGTGAATATTGAAGATCAGGTCAGCCCGAAGCGCTGCGGCCATATGAGCGGCAAAGAGGTGGTCGACAGCACGGAAATGCAGAAAAAAATTGAAGCGGCCTGCCTGGCGCGGCGTGATGATGATTTTGTCATTGTGGCGCGCACCGATGCGCTGGCCGTTGAAGGGCTGGAAAAAACACTGGCCCGCATCAAAGCCTATGTTGAGGCCGGTGCTGACATGATTTTCGCCGATGCAGTCAATTCCGAGGAGACAATTGCCCATGTGGTTGCGGCAGCGGCCGTTCCGGTTTCCGTCAATATGGGCTTTGGCATACGTGCGCGGCCGACAACGCCGCTCATTCCCCTGCCCCGCCTGAAAGAACTGGGTGTGCGCCGCATCAGCCTGCCGCGCATGTTGCCGGCTGCGGCCATCCGGGCCATGGAGACGGCCCTCAGCGTCATGCGAGAGGTCATTGAAACCGGTATACCGGTCGACCGGACAGATTTACTGGCTGGGATTGAAGAAATCATGGACCTTATGGACTATGATTCCGCACGCGCCCTTGAAGCAAAACTCCTGACAACAGAAGCCATTGAGACGAAATACAACCGCTGAAACGAGCCCTATCGATGATGCCAGCAGATACGGACAGATTGGAGGTGAAGCGGTTTGATGTAACCGGCCCTGGCTCACATGCCTGTCTGGATTTGCAGCGCGTATTAGGTGCACGCAAGCGGCCCATGCCCAAATGCCTGATGGTTGTGCTGGAAAATCTGTTGCGCCAGCAACTGAAAGGCTCCGATGTCTCAACGCAGATCGATGCATTGGTGAATTGGGGGGCGGATAGTGGTGAACTGATCTGTTCGCTCAAAGCCAACCGGGTTCTATTTCCAGATAGCAGCGGCCTGCCCGCATTGATGGATCTGGCTGCTGCGCGCGATGCAATGGCAGCATCGGGTCTTGCGCCCGCGCTGATTGAACCGGAGGTGCCTGTCACCCTTGTTGTCGATCAATCGCGGATCGTGGACCATTCGGGGCGCATTGATGCACCTGCGCTGAATGAAGCGAAGGAGATGGAGCGCAACGCAGAACGCTATGCGTTTTTCAAATGGGCCGAAGGGGCGTTTGACAATCTGACGATCGTGCCGCCTGGCTCAGGCATTATCCATCAGGTGCATCTGGAAAAGCTGGCCCATCTTGTGGCGCTGGATGACCAGGTGCCCGGGGGAGCTCTCACCTTTCCGGAATTCGTGCTTGGCTGCGATTCCCATACGACCATGATTAACGCCATTGGCCTTCTGGGCTGGGGTGTTGGCGGCATTGATGGTGAAATGGCCATGCTCGGCAATGCCTATAGCGTGCGTATTCCGCGTGTCATTGGCGTGCGCCTGGCCGGTGCCTTGCAAGCCGGCATCATGCCAACTGATCTGGTTCTGACCATCACCAACCAATTGCGGGACTATGGTGTGGTGGGGGCTTTTGTCGAGTTTTTCGGCAGTGGGCTTGAGGCGCTGTCAGTTGCCGACCGGGCGACCATTGCCAATATGGCTCCGGAATATGGCGCGACCATTGGCTTCTTTCCCATTGACGACAACACGATTGACTATCTGCACCAATCCGGTCGCAGCAAAGAGCACATCGCATTGGTCAAAGCCTACGCCACAGCATCCGGTCTGTTTGGCGGTACCGACCAGGAGGCTGACTATTCGGATATTATTGAAATTGATCTATCCTCGGTCCGGCCAAGCGTTGCGGGGCCGAAACGACCTCAGGATCTTGTGGCTCTGGACGCGCTTGCGCACTCATTCCGACAGGCGC
Organism: uncultured Pararhizobium sp.; assembly: GCA_964578105.1. Classification (GTDB taxonomy): domain Bacteria; phylum Pseudomonadota; class Alphaproteobacteria; order Rhizobiales. Next base: position 259 of record CAZOCA010000156.1, on the reverse strand, counting down.
TGACTGCTGACACACAGGATGGTGGTTTTGGACTGTCGCCGCACGCTTTGGAGAATAAAGCGCCAATTTCCCTTGCCGGGAAGGACCACATGCTGACCCATGGCAGCATTGTCATCGCCGCCATAACCTCCTGCACCAACACCTCCAACCCGACCGTGATGATCGGTGCTGGCCTTCTAGCGCGCAATGCAAGGCGTCTGGGCTTGACCGTTCCCGCCTTTGTCAAAACCTCCATGGCGCCTGGATCAAAACTGGTCCG
>CAZOCA010000155.1:0-7092 GCA_964578105.1 uncultured Pararhizobium sp. | reverse complement strand
GCAGATTTTCCTTCACAAGCTTCATTCCCTCAAGCGCAATGCCTTGTGACATGGGATGGTAATGCGGTGAGCAATAGGCTTCCAGACAATGGGCAAAGGCATCCATGCCGGTGCCGGCCGTAATCATCTTCGGCATGCCAACTGTCAGTTCCGGATCACAGATGACAATGGCCGGCAGTGTTTTGGGATGAAAAATGATCTTCTTCACATGGGTGTCTGAATTGGTCAGAACACCGGCACGGCCCACTTCCGATCCAGTGCCAGCCGTGGTTGGAACCGCAATGATCGGATGAACGGCATCCGCATTGGCGCGGGTCCACCAATCGCCGACATCTTCCAGGTCCCAAACCGAGATGGTCTGGTCTGCCATCAGGGCAATCAGCTTGCCAAGGTCGAGGCCGGAGCCGCCGCCAAAGGCAATCACACCATCATGGCCTCCGGCCTTGAAGGCATTCACGCCATCGGCCAGGTTCTGCTCATTCGGGTTCGGATCAACCTCGCTGAACAGGCCGCGCCCAAGGCCTGCCTGTTCCAGTATATCCAGCGTGGCAGCGGTTATGGGCAAGTTTGCAAGGCCCTTATCTGTCACCAGAAGAGGCTTTTTGATGCCCGTGGCCGCACAGGCATCGGCAAGTTCGGTAATGCGCCCGGCACCAAAACGAATGGCGGTCGGGTAGCTCCAGTTTGCAGTTGGGACCATGTTCGTCAGGCCTTCTTCAAGTGGTAGGATTTGGGTCTTGTGACGCTTTGATAGCCAAGCGCGGACAATGATGCGCCGCGGCCTGTTTCCTTGCAGCCGGTCCAGCAAAGGGCCGGGTCAAGATAATCGCAACGGTTCATGAAGATGGTGCCGGTTTCGATGGCACGGCCGATTGTCTCAGCAGCTTCCGCATCAGCAGTCCACACAGATGCGGTCAGACCAAACACGGAATCATTCATCAGTTTGATGGCTTCTTCGTCGGATGACACTTTCATGATGCCAACAACAGGACCAAAGCTTTCATCATGCATGACACGCATTGAGTGATCTACATCGACCAGAATTTGCGGTGCAAGATAGGCCGTGTCACCCGTATCTTTTGGAAACAGGGCAGGGTCGATCAGGGCCGTGGCACCGGCAGCTACTGCCTCGCTGATTTGCGCGCGCACTTCATCTGCAAAGCGGATATGCGCCATCGGGCCAAGCGTCGTTTCGGCGTCTAACGGATTGCCAAGCTTGTAGGTTTCCACAAGCGCTTTTGCCTTTGCAACAAAAGCATCAAACAGGCTTTCATGCACATAAATGCGCTCAATTCCGCAGCAGCATTGGCCCGAATTAAACATCGCACCGTCCATCAGCGTATCGACGGCCGCATCCAGATCAGCGTCAGCACGCACATAGCCGGGGTCTTTGCCACCAAGCTCCAGACCCATACCGGTAAAGGTTCCGGCAGCGGCGCGCTCCATTTCGCGGCCACCATTCACCGAGCCGGTGAAATTGATGAAATCAAAACTCTTGGCAGCGATCAGTTCGCTGGTATCGCCATGACTGAGAAACAGATTGTTGAAGAGGCCGTCCGGCAGACCGGCTTCCTGCAAGGCGACGGCAAAGCGCTCACCGGCAAGGATTGTCTGTGTCGCGTGTTTCAGCATCACCGCATTACCGGCAATCAGGGCAGGAGCAATGGAATTGACCGCCGTCAGATAAGGATAGTTCCAGGGCGCGACGACAAACACAACGCCAACCGGCTCGCGGGCAATAAAGCGGTGAAACGCGTCACTGTCTTCAATAATGGTCGGTGCCAGGGCATCTTCGGCGATGGTTGCCATATAACCGGCCCGTTCGCGCACGCCACCAATTTCGCCGCCATAACGTGTCGGACGGCCCATCATATGGGCGATCTCAATGGTTACCTCATCATTCACGGCAGCCAGCGCATCAATGGCTTTCAGCACAATGGCACTGCGTTCATTGATGCTGCGGTCGGCCCAGCTTTTCTGAGCCTTTTTTGCGGCGGTCAGCATGGTTTGCACATCGGCAAAACTGTGTGTCTCACGCGTTGCGAAAACACTGCCATCGATGGGTGATGTGCAGGTGAGCGTTGTCATCAGTATTATCCCTAAAAAATGCTCTAAGAGCGTTCAAAACCGCGGGAGACTTCCCAATCTGTCACGCGGGTGTCAAAAACTTCCTGCTCCCAGCGCGCGGCGTGTACATAGTGATCAATCACGTCATCGCCCATAGCGGCGCGCAACATGTCTGAGCTGTCCAATGCATCGGCAGCGGCGCGCAGGGTGTTGGGAATTTCGCGAATGCCTGCGCCGCCATATGCATCGCCTTCAAAGGCTGGTTCCAGTTCCATTTCTTTCTCAATACCGTCCAGGCCAGCAGCCAATTGCGCGGCAAAGGCAAGATACGGATTAAGGTCAGACCCGCCCACACGGCACTCAATGCGAATGCCCTTGGTTTTCTCTGCGCAAAGACGATAGCCCGCAGTGCGGTTGTCCGGGCTCCAGATTGCTTTGGTCGGTGCAAAGGTTCCAGCTACGAAGCGCTTATAGGAATTGATGTTGGGTGCCAGAAAGTAGGTCGTTGCATTGGCATGGGCTAGCAGACCGGCAACATAATGCTGCATCAGCTTCGACATGCCGTGTTTGGCACTTTCGTCCAGAAACAGCGGCTTGCCGTCATCACTCCACAGTGATTGATGCACATGAGAGGATGATCCGGCGGAATCATTGTCCCATTTCGCCATGAAAGTCAGCGCCTTGCCTTTCGACCAGGCAATTTCCTTGCAGCCATTTTTGACAATCACATGATTGTCGGCAGCGATCAGTGCGTCCGCATATTTGACATTGATCTCTTCCTGACCGGCAGAGGCCTCACCCTTGGAACACTCAACCGGTATACCGGCACCATAGAGCCCGTTTCGGATGGCGCGCATCACATCCTCTTCCTTGGTGGTCTGGAAGATGTGGTAATCCTCATTATAGGGCCCGATCAAATTCATGCCGCGATAGCCGCCCTGATGGGCTTCGTGATAGCTTTCATGAAACAGGAAGAATTCCAGCTCAGAGGCCATCATGGCCTTCATGCCCATGGCTTCCAGGCGCGCCAGTTGCTTTTTCAGCACCGCACGCGGGCCATGAGGCACATCCTTGTGGCTGTGATGATCTTCCACATCGCACATCACCATGGCCGTTCCTTCAAGCCAGGGAATGTGGCGCAGGGTCGTCATGTCAGGGCGCATCACATAATCGCCATAGCCCGATGCCCAGGACGTGGATTTATAGCCTTCAACGGCTTCCATCTCGAAATCAGTGGCAATCAGATAGTTGCAGGAATGGGTTTCGGTGTGCGCACTTTCAATGAAGTTGGACGCGTGGAAGCGTTTGCCCATCAGTCGGCCCTGCATGTCCACCTGAACCGCCAGAACCGTATCAATCTCTCCAGCCGCGAAGGCCTTTTTGAGCGCGTCAAAAGTCAAATTCCCAGACATCAAAATGGTCCATTCCAACAGGTCATTAAAGGAAAGCGGCCCCGCTCACACAAGGTAAAGAGGGGCCGCTTCTAATTGTCTTAGCTGTAGCGGTAAGGCCGTCCAGCCTTATCCATGGCAGCATTGTAGTCTTTCAGAATCTGAACGATCTTGGCTTTCAACTCGCTCTCCTGGGCAATTTCGTCCCAGAATACGCGTGCTTCGGCTTCAACAGTTGCCCATTCTGCATCGGGAATGCTGGTCAGCTTCATCTTTGTGCCATCGACACGCAGTTTCGCTTCTCCGCCCCAATACCAATGCTGACGATAATAGTGTGAAGAATCCATCGTCAGTTTGAAGAGGGTTTTCAGATGCTCTGGCAACTCATTCCAGCGATCCATATTGGCAAAGAAAGAGCCACACCATGCGCCGGAAATGTTGTTGGTCAGGAAGTAGTCAGTCACGTCAGCCCAGCCGACTGTGTAATCTTCGGTAATGCCGGACCATGCAATGCCGTCCAGCTCACCGGTCTGAACCGCAACTTCAATGTCTTCCCATGGCAGTGTGACAGGGACAACGCCGAAGCGGGTCAGGAAACGACCGGCTGTCGGGAAGGTAAAGACGCGTTTGCCTTTAAGGTCTTCCAGAGAGTTTATCGGGTCTTTGGTTGCAAAGTGGCAGGGATCCCAGGACCCGGCAGACAGCCATTTCACGCCAACTTTGTCATATTCCGCTTCCCAGATATCGCCCAGACCCCATTGGTTGAACAGGACCGGAATATCCAGTGAATAGCGTGACGCAAATGGAAAGTAGCCGCCAAAGACCGTGACTTCTGTCGGAGAAGCCATGGAATCATCATCAGACTGAACCGCATCAATCGTGCCGTTTTGAACAGCACGGAACAATTCGCCCGTCGGGACCAGCTGATCGGCATAGAACAGCTCGATTTCCATCTCGCCATTGGCCGCTTTGTTGAAATCATCAATTGCTGGCTTGATCACATGTTCACCCAGCGCTGCGCCCGCGTAAGTCTGCAAACGCCACTTGATCATGGACTGACCGTGAACAGCTGGGGCTGCAAGAGTAGAAGCACCAGCTCCCACACCAACCACACCGGCTTTTTTCAGAAAGTCTCGCCTGTTGGTATTTTTTGTCATCTCATTCTCCTCAGTTTAAGACCACGGATGATACCGGGCCAGGTTTTCGCCTACCGATGTGTCGGTCATTTGCCATACACATATTCGGGAAGCCAAAGGGCGATCTGCGGAAAGGCTGTCACAAGAGCCAGACCAATCAGCATTACAAATACAAACGGAATGATGGAAATATAGATGTCTTTCAGAGTGACTTCCTTGGGTGCCATCGCACGCATCAGGAAGAGATTGTAGCCGAAAGGCGGTGTCATATAAGCGATCTGACAGGTGATGGTGTACAGAATTCCATACCAGATGAGGTCGAACCCAAGCATTTTCACCAGCGGCACATAAAGCGGTGCCACGATCACCAGCATCGCCGTGTCATCCAGAAACGTGCCCAAAATCAGATAGGACAATTGCATCAGGATCAGGATTTCCCAGGGGCTGAGACCCAACTGCCCGATAAAGAACCCTTCAATCGCCTTCACTGCGCCCAATCCGTCAAACACTGCGCCAAAGCAAAGTGCGGCCAGAATGATCCACATGAACATGCAAGATATGGCGAGGGTCTTGCGGGTTGAGTTTTCAAACACTTCCCGTGTGAAACGTCCTTTTGCAACAGCGGCAACCACAGCTGTCAGCGCGCCGATTGCGGAGCTTTCCACCAGGCTTGTCCAGCCATTCACAAAGGGCACCATCATGGCCGCGAAAATGATAAAGGGCAGCGCGCCGGCACGCAGCAAGCGCAGCTTCTCGGACATCGGAACATTGCGCTCATCATCATTGAGCGCTGGTCCCAGATGCGGCTGAAACTTGCACCGGATCACGACATACAGAATGAAGAGCGTTGCCATCATCAGGCCGGGGAACACGCCCGCCAGCCACAATTGACCCACGGGTTGGCGCGCAATCATGGCATAGAGCACAAGCACGACTGAGGGCGGCACCAAAATGCCAAGCGAAGACCCTGCCTGGATCACCCCCGTCACCATCTGTTTGTCGTAACCCCGCTTCAGCAACTCCGGCAAGGCAATGGTGGCCCCGATGGCCATGCCGGCCACTGACAGACCATTCATGGCTGAAATCAGCACCATCAGAAGAATTGTACCAATCGCCAGGCCACCATTCAGGGGGCCCATCCAGACATGGAACATCTTGTACAGATCATCCGCCATGCGGGATTCTGACAGCACATAACCCATGAAAATGAACAGCGGCAGTGTCAGCAGCGGGTACCATTTCATCAACTTCATGGAAGCTGAAAAGGCAATGTTGAACCCACCGGTTCCCCACAATGGCAGCGCTACGATGACCGCAACAAAGCCAATGGCCGCAAAGATGCGCTGGCCGGTCATCATCATTAGCATCATGCAGGCAAACATGATGATGGCGATGGCTTCATAGGACATCTAGATCTCTTCCCCGCGCAGTTTCGCGACATCCTTGAAGAAGGTCGAAATGGCCTGAAGCAGCATCAGAAGAATGCCAAAGCACATGATGATCTTGATCGGCGACATTTGAGGGCGCCAGGCAGTGGGACTGCGCTCATTATATTGCAAAGCATAGCTCGTGCTTTCGATGCCCCCATACAGAAGGATCACCAGATAGAAGATCAGGAAGAAAATGGTGAAGGCATCAACCCAGGCTTTGGTGCGCTCCGACCATGATCCGTAAAACAAATCCATGCGCACATGCTCGCCCATTTGCATCGAATAGGCTCCGCCCAGAATGTAATAGGCTGTCAGCGTAAACTGCGCCATTTCAAGCGTCCACAGCGATGGCAACAGGAAGGTCTTTGAAAAGGAAGACCACAGCAGAATGCCCATCATCACAAACAACAGATACATGGCAAACCGGCCAACGCGGTAGTTGAAGGCATCAATATATCTGACAAGGGTTTTGATCGATTGCGGCATGATCTTAAGCTTGTGCTCCCGCTGAAACCGGATGCTGGATTGATGGATGCGACAGTTCAGATAGCGCCGACAGCAACAGGGTTTCAATGATCTGCGCCACTTCAATCTGCTGCTCTGCAGTTGCGACAAGATCGTTTCGGATTTCAAGCATCACATTCAAAATGCCACGCGGCAATGCGTGTATCTCAAGGGAGTGTGCAACGCCATCTTCTGGGCCATATGGCGCATTTCGCAAGGTTGTGAACTTCGTGATGCGTGGCGCCACACGCAACAATTCATCAGCCAGTCGCGCATCAGAACCATGCAGAATGCCAAGCTCAACTTCGCGCTGGTTGCCAAGATATACCGGCGTGAATGTATGAATTGTGACAAGCACCGGCATCCGGCCTTCCGCCTGATACCGGTCCAGAACCACATCGACCGCATCATGAAACGGTAAGTAGAGGCGCTCGGTGCGGGTCTGTTGATCCTGCTGGGACAGATTTGAATTGCCTGGAATCTGATAAACTTCACTGACCGCCCGCATGGCGTCCGGGTGTTCTGGTGGCCGGTTGAGATCATAGACAAGCCGAGAAAACCCGG
>CAZOCA010000154.1:0-7118 GCA_964578105.1 uncultured Pararhizobium sp. | reverse complement strand
CTTCATCAGAGATAAACACCTGTGTCTTGTGTTTGAGGCGCCTGAAAGCATTGAAATGGATGATTCTGTCCCGGTCCCGTTGGAAAGCCGTCCGGGTTGGACTTTCAGGTTCGGCAAAGACCCGACCGCGTGTCATTTTCGGGTTTACGGCATAGGATGCTCTATTGGTAAATCCAAATCCAATACCGGAGACGTCCAAAGCCTCGGGCGAAGCCTCGGTCAACGCTCCTGGCAAAGCTTCAGGCAAATCAACTGGGTTCATAATTTCTGCCACTGGCTCAAAACCGCTACAAAAAAGGGACGATGGCGTTTGACTTGCGCTGGTCACGCGCCTACCTCTTGGTTCTATAGCAGATGTTCCGCAAAAGGGTGGATCAAGATGGCCAGTGCAACACAACAAACAAATTCGTCAGACGCAACGCCTCCAATCGCACAAAACTCTGTCACTGTTACAGAGCGGGCTGCATTGCGAGTCGCAAAGATTCTAGCCGGTGAAGCGGATGGAAAATCACTCCGCATCAGTGTCGATGGCGGCGGATGCTCCGGCTTCTCATACAAATACGATCTGGTCGAAGATATGACCGAAGATGATCTGGTGCTTAAGCGAGATGGCGCAACCATCTTAATTGACCAGGTATCTTTGCCTTTCCTGGAAGGATCGGAGATCGATTTCGTTGATGATTTGATGGGACAGTCCTTCCAGATCAACAATCCCAATGCCACTGCATCCTGCGGATGCGGCACCTCCTTTTCGATCTGATTTCATGAAAATTGCGACCTGGAATATAAATGGCATCAAGGCACGTCTTGAAACCCTACAGGCTTGGCTGAAAGAAGCTGAGCCTGATCTGGTGGCCTTGCAGGAAGTCAAATCAATTGATGAAAATTTCCCGCGCGCAGTTTTCGAAGACCTTGGCTACGAAGTTCATACACATGGCCAAAAGGGTTTCAACGGCGTTGCCCTGTTTTCCAAAACACCGCTGGAAGATGTCCAACGTGGATTGCCAGGTGATGACGAGGATGTACAGGCCCGGTTTATTTCTGCGCTGATCTCCGTCGATGGGAAGATGGTCCGGGTGGCATCGCTTTACCTGCCAAATGGCAATCCTGTAGATACTGAGAAATTTCCCTACAAACTGGGCTGGATGGATCGGTTGCATGCATGGACCGAAGACCGCCTTAAGAGCGAAGAAGACTTTATTCTTGCCGGAGACTACAATGTCATCCCTCAGCCAATTGATTGTCATGATCCTAAATCATGGGAAGGTGACGCATTGTTTCGCCCAGAAACGCGCTCAGCGTTTTTCAGGTTGCAGAATTTGGGCATGACAGATGCTTTGCGCCAGACCAATCAGGATCAGGCTTACACATTCTGGGATTATCAGGCCGGTGCGTGGCAGAAGAACAACGGTATCCGCATCGACCACTTGATGTTGTCACCAGGCGTCGCCGACAGACTGCGTCAATGCCAGGTGGACAAACATGTCCGGGCCTGGGAAAAACCCTCAGATCACGTGCCGGTCTGGGTAGAGATCTAACTGAAATTTATGCTGCGTGGCTGGCTTGACGATTGAACGCGCCTGCATCGACAGCCTGACTATGTTCACGAGACCACTCCAGAAGCTGTGAAACCGACAATCCCTTGGAGAAATAGAAGCCTTGCAGGATATCAATCTTGTGACGGGCAAGAAAATCAACCTCGCTCTGGGTTTCAACGCCCTCGGCAACGGTTTTGCAACCAAGTGTTTTTGCCATAAGGACAATACAATCCATCACAGAGGCAACACGCTCATCTGCATGAGCCTGCGAGATAACGGAGCGATCAATCTTCAGAAAATCCACCCGCATCTGGCTCAGCCTGGCAATATTTGAATAACCGGTGCCAAAATCATCAATGGATACCCGGAACCCTTGAGCCCGAAGGCTCTCAAGCACGTCGTTGGCACTCACAACAGAGGAAAACAATGTGTCCTCTGTGATTTCAATTTCCATATTGTTGCAATCAAAATCTTTCGCACGCGCCATTTGTGTAATGGAGTTCGTAAAACCCGGGCTCGAAAAGTGCCCCGCACTTATGTTCACGGCAACAGACAGATTGAGCCCTGCCCGCGTCCACTCCGCATGGTCATCGATGGCCTGTGCAATCAACCACTCACCAAGCCGTTCCATGATCGGTGAATGGGCAATTATCGGTATCCAATTGTCTGGCAGCAGACGTCCCAGAACCGGATGGTTCCATCTGACCAGCGCCTCAACACCCCGTGGCTCTTTCGTTCTGGCACAGACTTTTGGTTGATATTCCAGGACAAGCTGATTGTCGTCGATTGCCTGATCGACAGCCACACAAAGTTCTGCCGCGGTCATCATGCCCATCTGGGAAGAATACATTTCAAAACGATTCTTGCCGGCCTTCTTGGCATGATACATCGCGATGTCAGCGCATTTGAGCAACCCATCAAGATTTGTGCTGTCTTCGGGGTAACGTGCACAGCCAATGCTGGCCGCACAAAACGCAACCTCAGACAGAACAGCCGATGGCGTGGAAAGCACTTTGCGAACCTGCACCAGAAACTGTCTGATGTCAGCTTCCCGGGTCAGGCCGGGAAATACTATGACAAATTCATCCCCACCAACACGTGCCGCAATCGGCGGGTGTTCAACAATCTCATCTCCAAAAAAGGTCTGCTCGGCTTCTTGAACCAAATCTGTCAATTTGGCCGCGCATTCACGCAAAAAGCGGTCACCATAGCTGTGACCATGAACGTCATTTATCTGTTTGAAATCATCAAGATCAATGAAAGCAACGATGCCCCGCGCTGCCTCCGTTTCGCAGCCCGCAAGCAACCCGTTGGTGACCTCTTCAAATCGTTTCCGATTGGCCAATCCGGTAACATCATCAGAAAAAGCCATAGCTGATACTTTTTCATTTGCCTGAGCAACCCGCCCAACCATGGCATTGTAACCCAGCTTCAACTGCCAGACCTCACGCAGTGGAACCAGCCCAAGGCGAACACGCACCGGGTTGAGCTTCTTCTCCCTTGCGTTCTTCTTGATGGATTGCAGCAACTGCTCCAACGGCCTGATCAGAGAATTCACGAACAGCAATACAAAAACGGCCGCCATGCTCCAGCCAATTGCCAACGCCAGAACAATTGAGATGCTGTTCTCACGCACCTTCTCGTATATCTCTTCGACGGGTTGTGGAATCATCACCCCCCAGCCCGGGCCTTCCACCGACGTAAGGCCAGCAATCATGTCTCCCTCAAAAGCGGGGGAATAAAATTGGTCAATTCCCGTCTCCCCATTCATCATTCTGGCCACGGCCGAAACTTGAGCCAAGTTTCGGCGAGACTCAATCCAGTCTGCAACAGGATGGAACAAGACATTGCCAGCGTTGTCGACTATGGCTGCATGGCCGTTTTTTCCAAACGCAATCTGTGCGCCAAGCTCAATGAAATACCGTGTGGAAACCAGCGCAATGACCAGATCGTCAGCATAAGGTCGGACCGCAAGCAGTGCATTGCCATGTGTTTTTGTGCCGACAACGTGCGAGAAAGTCATCTCCCCGGGTTGAGCAATGGTCTTCGCCAAGGCCAAAAATTCGCTCGTAACCGGCTCGATACCTGACCCGTTTCCGGCATCCATTTGCGCGATCACAGTGGCTGAGGCTTGGTCAACCAGAAACACGTTGATGATATCGAGTTCCGACATCAAAGGCTTCAAATTCTGCGTCGTCTGGCCGGATTGCAATGCGGAGGAAATTGTCTTCAAAGTTCCTACCAAATCAGTGTGGTAGCGTGTCAACGCAGCGCTCAGATTCTGAGCAAGCAGTAAATGACGATCTTCAACTTCTGCAAACTCCCGCTTCACCGCGTGGCTGTAGGACCACCAGCCAAAAATGGCTGTGGGAAGAATGGTAACAGTCAAAAATGCTATCAACAGAACCGTGCGGATGCGCATGTCGGAAACCCTCTGAGTTCAGGATTTCTAACATGACCAAACTGGCGTGAACTTAACGCCAGAAATATGTTGCGCTAATGGTAAATACAACCCTTACGAGAATTATCAATTACAGCTTATCCTGACGGATAAATTCTCATCGCTGCAAAACAAACATCTCTCTGACGATAACTGGGACCGTAACAGGCAAAGCAGAGGGGTTACTAAATGACCAGCTTTTCGCCCGAAATGGGAGTATCCTCCGGCATACCAAACAAGCGCGCTGAGCGGCTGATCAGACACCATAGATAGTCAGCCATTGATGAACGCACGATCAGTCGAAAAATCTCACTCGCTCCAGGGTCAGTGTGCAATTGCCAGACATAAGCATTGGCATGACCAAATATGGAGCCTTTTATCTGACCTGCAGAAAAGGTCCGTTTATGCATGTCGAGAGTGCTCAGATTCATCAGAATCTCGCGGTTCTGATAACCCGCAATATCGATGCATGTATAATAGTCCGTTACATTGGAAAGCTGAATATGCCGACCACTCAATTCTGATTGCAGTCTGGTCTGTAAAGCCTGCTCTGTTCCCGCCTGGCTCACGATCATCCACTCATCTGGACAAAGCCACAAAACAGAAACTGTACCTGTGCCAGATACACTGGAATGGCAGGGCCGCGTCGGCAGATCGGCACCTTCCAGCGCGTCAACTTCCAGAGTTTCTGCTTCGGTCCCAGCAAGGCGCAGAACCAGTTTTCCCAGATGAGATGCTTCCCGCATGATTAGTCCGTCATCACCGTTCAGTGGTGATCGATGAGAAAGGGCGCTCTGTCGGTCTGGTCGATCAGCCAGAGTTTCCGACTTTTGATCAGATGGTGCCATCTTCGCGCTCCTTCAGAAAATCCGTTCCAACTATACGGACCGCCATCGCACCATCACCCTTTCGCGAAGCATAAAGTGTTTGGCCAACACGACTGCGCCCGCTCTCCAACATTGCCATTGCGATTGAGCGGCCCAGATTTGGGCTTAGGTAACTGGACGTAACATGCCCAAGCATCGGGACTGGAGCGGCGCCTTCCTCCTGCGTCGCAATAATTTGCGTGCCTTCCATAAGCACACAATCCGGCTGTTCGGTCACAAGGCCAACCAATTGTTTGCGGTCATCTCTGGACGTATCCGATCGGGTGAGCGAGCGTCTTCCAATAAAATCTCCGGATTTCTTCACGATCCAGTTCATACCCAGATCAATCGGTGTGGCCGTGCCGTCAGTTTCCTGCCCGACAATGATGAACCCTTTTTCAGCACGTAGAACATGCATGGCCTCGGTTCCGTAAGGCGTTATGTCGTATCCGCCACCTTCACTTTTGGCCTGCGCGAAAATCTTTTTCCAAAGCCACAACCCGTAAGAAGCGTCAATGTTGATTTCGTAAGACAACTCACCGGTAAACGATATGCGAAATACCCGGACAGGAATGCCCTGAATATGTGCATCCCGCCAATCCATAAACTTGAATGTCTCTGGATCCGGGTTCAGATCATCCAACAATTCAGCAATCAGCCTGTCACAACCCGGCCCGCAAATTGACGCAACAGCTGTCTGTTCCGTTGTCGTGGTCAGATAGACTTTCAGATCAGGCCATTCTGTCTGCAGATAGTCTTCAAGGTGCCCCAAGACATTGGCAGCTCCCCCGGTGGTGGTGGTCATATGAAAGTGGTCGTCAGCCAAACAGGCTGTCACGCCATCATCCATCACCATGCCGTCTTCTTTCAACATCAACCCATAGCGGCATTTGCCCGGTGCCAACTTGCTCCAGGCATTGGTATAGATGCGGTTGAGAAACTCCCGTGCATCAGGGCCGCGAACGTCAATCTTGCCAAGTGTCGAGGCATCCAGCACACCGATGCCGGTTCGCGCCGCCTTTGTTTCACGCTGTACCGCTTGTTGAAAGTCCTCACCGTCCCGCAGGAATGCTCGCGGTCGCAACCAGTCGCCAACCGGTTCGAAAATCACGTCCCTTTGCGCCCTGTGCCAGGGATGCATCGCTGTGGTTCGCCGCGGCATGAAATGCGCGCCCACATGCTGCCCTGCCAATGCACCCATAGTCACTGGCTTGTAGGGTTGCCGGAATGTGGTCACACCAACGTCCGGAACAGACTTTCCCAGGTGGTCAGCGATGAAAGCAAACGCATTCAGATTGGCAATCTTGCCCTGATCCGTTCCCATGCCGGTCGTCGTGTAGCGCTTGATGTGCTCAACCGAGTGCAACCCCTCTTGAATAGCGATCTTGATGTCCTTCGTCGTGACATCATCCTGCAAGTCAATGAAAGCACGTACTTTTTTGGCCGCTTTCGGTGAAGGTATTTGCGGTACAATCTTCAGATCGGTCTGCAACAACATGCTGTGAGAGGCATTCAGCACCTTGGGAATGCGTTTTTTGAAACCCGTATCCGCGGCTGCCGCAGCTCCGGCCTTTCGTCCCTCATCAAGACAGTCCTGCAGGTCATACAATCCGTTGGCCGCCCCGACAGAGCGTTCTTGTTGCCAGGAGGCGCCGGGACGAAAGGCCTGCAAATCATCATCATAATACAGTTTGCCACGGGACTGGGAAAACAGCGCCACATTCGGTGCCCAACCACAGGAGGTTGCAATCAGATCACAACCAATCCAATTGGGTTTTGGCGAGATGGCTCCAGCTTCGTCGATAAGGCGTATATCAGCCGCTGCAACACGGCTGCGCCCCTTTGTGCCAACAATTCCTGAACCGGCAAAAATCGGAATGCCCCGCTCCGCCGCCATTTGCAGCAACTCGCCTGAAATTTTTCGTCGAACATCAACAATGGCTGCAATCTGTGAACCAGCCTTTTGCAGATCGAATGCTGTCGCCCAGGCAGAATCATTATTGGCAAAAATCAATGCCTTGTGGCCGCACAAGACGCCGTATCGGTTCAAAAAGGTCCGCACAGCCCCGGCCAACATGATGCCGGGCCGGTCATTGCCGTCAAACACCATTGGCCTCTCAAGGCTGCCAGTCGCCAAAATGACCTGTTTTGCTCGAACACGCCAAATCTTCTGCCTTGGTACATGTGTGCCCCGGTCTGATGGCGCCTGATGATCCGTTACACGCTCCCAAAGACCAACGAAATTATCGCCATAATACCCAAATGCCGTTGTTC
>CAZOCA010000153.1:0-7126 GCA_964578105.1 uncultured Pararhizobium sp. | reverse complement strand
ACCTTGGAGATCACGTCGTGCCTGGCGATCTTATGTGCCGACTGAACACAGGCGCAAGAGAAGCGCGTGTCCTTCAGGCGAAAGCGACATTGGAACAGACCCAGGCTGACTATACTGCAAACGCAAAACTCCAAGAGCGCGGGTTTGCTGCAACCAATCAGGTGGCGGCACTGAAAGCGACCCTCGATTCGGCCAAAGCCGCACTTCAAGAGGCAGAACAGGAACTGGAGCGTATCGAAATAAGAGCGACCGTTGCCGGCATTGTTCAGGAGCCATTGGTAGAAAGTGGCGACCTGCTCTCGGTTGGCGGCGTGTGTGCAACTTTGATTGACACCGACCCAATGCTGGTCACTGGACAGGTTTCTGAAAGAGACATCGGAAATCTTTCAATTGGTCAGAAGGCGGACATCAATTTGATCACCGGAGAAACGAGAACCGGAACGATCAGCTATATTTCAGCAGCAGCCGATGCAGCCACGCGGACCTTTCGGGTCGATATTACGATGCCCAATAGCGACAACGCCATCCGCGATGGTGTGACGGCAACCGCAAATATTCCCTTGAAAGCGGTCTCTGCACATTTGCTGGCACCCAGTATGCTGACACTTAGCGATGCAGGCGATTTGGGTATCCGGCTGGTTGATCTGGACCTTGGCACGAACCACTTTCAAAAAATCACAATTCTTGGCGAAACCAAGGAAGGTGTTTGGGCTGGCGGCTTGGCTGAGAGCATAACCGTCATTGCCGTTGGTCAGGAATATGTCGTCGATGGTCAACCCGTCGAGCCTGTTTTTGCGGAGGCCACACAATGATATCTGCACTCGATAGCATCTTACGCCGCCCACGGACCGTCCTCACGCTGATGCTTGTGATGATCCTGGCAGGTGCGTTCACCTATATTGCAATCCCCAAGGAAGCCAACCCGGACATTGATGTACCGGTCTTCTATGTTTCCATCGGGCAGCAGGGCATTTCCCCGCGAGATTCAGAACGTCTTCTGGTCCGTCCAATGGAAACTTCGCTGCGCGGCCTTGATGGGTTGAAGGAATTGTCAGCTGTGGCCTCTGAGGGTCATGCGGGCATCGTTCTTGAATTCAACATCGACTTCAACAAGGAAAAGGCACTTGCCGATATCCGCGACAAGGTGGATCAGGCCCAGGCGCAATTACCGGATGACGCTGATGAACCGCAGATATTCGAGACGAATTTCTCTCTGCAGCCAACCATATTTGTCGCGCTTTCCGGTAATATTCCGGAGCGGACCCTGTTCCGCCATGCCCGCTTGCTGCAGGATGAATTGGAGTCGATTCCCACTGTCCTGGAAGCAAATCTGAACGGTCACAGGGAAGAGCAGCTTGAAGTCATCATCGATATGATGCGGCTTGAATCCTATGACATCACGCAGCAGGAATTGCTGACCTCCTTGTCCAACAACAACCAATTGGTGGCAGCCGGATTTCTGGATAGTGGAAGCGGACGGTTTAACGTCAAGGTGCCCGGCCTCATTGAGACCGCTCAGGATGTCTACTCGCTTCCCATCAAACAGAGTGGCGAAGGTGTTGTAACGCTGTCTGATGTGGCGGAAATCCGGCGCACATTCAAAGATGCCAGCGGCTTTACCCGCATCAATGGCAAACCAGCCATTGCCATCAGCGTTGTGAAGCGCCTGGGCACGAACATCATCGAAAACAATGTCGCTGTGCGAGAAAAAGTGGCTGAATTTACATCTGAATGGCCCGATTCCATCCAGATTGATTTCATGCTGGATCAGTCCAATTTCATCAAGGAAGTACAGGGTTCTTTGCAATCCTCAATCATGACGGCCATCGTTTTGGTTATGATTGTTGTTTTGGCCGCCTTGGGCGTGCGCTCCGCCATTCTGGTGGGTCTGGCTATACCAACCAGCTTCATGACAGGCTTTCTCATTCTTGGTGGGCTGGGCATGACTGTGAACATGATGGTGATGTTCGGCCTTGTGCTGACCGTTGGGATGCTTGTGGATGGCGCCATTGTGATTGTGGAATATGCCGACCGCAAGATATCGGAAGGCATGCATCGTCGCGAAGCCTATATTCGAGCCGCAAAGCTGATGCTTTGGCCAATCGTTTCTTCCACGGGCACAACACTGGCGGCCTTCCTGCCTCTGTTGCTCTGGCCTGGTGTATCAGGCGAGTTTATGAGCTATCTGCCGATCATGGTGGTGATCGTTTTGTCGGCTGCGCTTGTCACGGCGATGATCTTCCTGCCTGTCACCGGCGGTCTCATTGGTCGGAACAAGGCCTCACCGGAAGAAGCCAAGCAAGCGGCGCAGATGAATGCGAATGCTGAACTGAACATTGCGGAGATGAAGGGTATCACGGGTGTTTACCTGCGGTTCCTGAACCGGATTTCCGGCTCCGTCACCGGCAACCTGATTACCCTGACTGTCGCAGTGGCAATTGTTGTGGGCGTCTTTGTTGCCTTTGGATCCAACAATGCCGGTGTCGAATTTTTCGTCGAGGAAGAGCCGGATCAGGCCATTGTTCTGGTTACCGGTCGCGGCAATATGTCAATTCATGAAATTGATGATCTGGTGCGTGAAGTCGAAGGTGAAATTCTCCAGACTGTTGGTGTGCGCAACGCGATAGCATCTGCAACCGCTGGCAGCGGTGGTGGTGGCGGAGATACCATTGGCGGCGTTCAGGATAAACCTGCTGATGTGATCGGTGAGATCTATATTGAGCTGGAAGATTATTTCTGCCGTCGCAAGGCGATCGATATCTTTGATGAAATTCGCACTAGGACGGGTGATCTTGCCGTAATTTCGGTAGAAATCCGAAAAGTCGAAGGTGGGCCTCCTACCGGCAAAGATTTGCGGCTGGAAATCAAATCCACAAATTATGATCAACTGGTCACTGCGGTTGCACAGGTTCGCAATCAAGTGGAGACGATGAGCGATCTCATTGAAATTGAGGATGGTCGTCCCCTGCCTGGAATCGAATGGCAACTTGATATTGATCGGGAAGAAGCCGGTCGGTTCAATGCGGGCATCGGCTCTGTGGGTGCAATGGTTCAGTTGGTCACCAATGGCGTGATGATCGGGACTTATCGACCCGATGATTCTGAGGATGAAATCGACATCCGCGTCCGCTTGCCGGAAAACCAGCGCAGCTTTGATGATTTGGACAAGTTGAAACTTAGGACGACAAACGGTCAGGTCCCGATTTCAAACTTCGTCAATCGCGAAGCCGTGCCGAAAGTATCCAACATCACCCGTCGTGACGGGCTGTATGCCATGGATATCAAGGCCAATATTGCGCCCAATAGTGGCGCCTTACCTGATGCAAAGGTTACCGAATTACAGCAATGGCTCGATGAGCAGAGCTGGCCCGACACAGTTCAAATGCGCTTCCGTGGAGCCGATGAAGAACAAAAGGAAGCTGGGGCTTTTCTGCAAAAAGCGGCGCTTGCATCTCTCTTTCTGATGTTCATCATTTTGGTAACCCAGTACAACTCCTTCTATCAGACGGCCATCACGTTGATGACAGTGATATTGGCTGTGGTTGGCGTTTTGATTGGCCTGATGGTAACGGGCCAGAAGTTCTCAATCATCATGACCGGTACCGGCGTGGTGGCGCTTGCAGGTATTGTGGTGAACAACGCTATTGTTCTGATCGATACCTATAATCGATTGCGCCAGGAAGGCGCGCCACCGAAGGAAGCTGTCCTGAAAACTAGCGCTCAGCGGCTGCGACCTATTTTGCTGACCACAATCACAACCATTGCCGGCCTGATCCCAATGGCCACTCAGGTGAATTTTGACTTCTTCAATCGCGTCGTAGCGGTTGGCGGAATTACCTCGATCTGGTGGGTCCAGCTATCAACGGCAATCATTGCCGGTCTGGCGTTCTCGACACTGCTGACGCTGTTGCTGGTGCCGGTGCTTCTGTCGATGCCAACCAATTTCGTGGAATTATACCATCGCCTGAAAGACAGATACAGAGGCTCACCGGAAACGGAAATGCGAGAGACAGCGGACATTCGTCCCTTCCCAATGAGGGATGAGAAAACTCCTCAAGAGCGGCCACTGCCACAAGCGGCAGAGTAAAAGCCGAGCTAAAGAAAACCTACTCTTGCGAAGATGGCGGCTGTTGTTCAGCCGCCATTTTTTTACGAAAACTGCGAATACCAATGGGCAGCAATCCCAAATAAATGAATGTCATGATGGTCACCACGGAAAATGGATAACTTGCCAACAAGGCAGCCCACAAGACCAATCCCACCATCAATGGAAGCGCGAAATCACGAGGAATGCCAGAGCCCATATTTTTACCCGAGAATGTCGGGACAGTGCTCACCACCAAGAAACCGATGAACACAACATAGATCAGAATGACAATGGCCCAGTCCGTATCAATGGGCACACCGATTTTCTGAAGCGACAATGGCAGCAAAGCACACATGGCCCCCGCCGGTGCGGGAACACCTGTGAAATAATTGTCCTGCCACTCATCAGACTTGTTGCGCTTGTTTTTTGAGGCATTGGCTACGTTAAACCGCGCCAGACGCAGCGCCATGCAAATGGCGAATACAAGCGCAGCAATCCACCCAAGCGACCTCAAATCATGCAGTAGCCAAAGGTAGAGGATCATGCCCGGCGCAACGCCGAAATTCACAAAGTCTGTGAGTGAATCCAGTTCAGCCCCCAATTTGGAGCTGGACTTCAAAAGCCGCGCTACACGGCCATCAAGTCCATCCAATACGGCCGCGAGCACCATGGCGAAAATGGCAAATTCAAAACGCCCCTCCATCGCCAGACGGATGGAGGTCAATCCGGCGCATAACGCCAGCAGTGTCACCATATTGGGTAAAATGGCACGCAGGGAAATAGGTCGTTTCTTAACGGGATCGACCAGATTACGGCCCAACCCATCCTTGTCATCCGGGTCCAGAGGCTGGAATGGTCCGCTCATCTCAATCAGTCCACACGAGACTGTAATTCACGTGCGCCACCATCCTCGAATACCGCAAGAACCGTTTCGCCTGCCACTGCAGTCTGTCCCAAGGCAACACGGGTTGAGGTTCCACGTGGCAAATATACGTCCAGCCGTGATCCAAACCGGATAAGGCCGAACCGCTCGCCAGCAGTCATGTCCTGGCCTTCCTTGGACCAGCAGACAATACGGCGGGCAATCAGGCCTGCAATCTGCACAACACCAACTTTGCCGTAGCGCGTATTCACGACCAGGCTGTTACGTTCATTGTGCTCGCTGGCCTTATCTAGCTCCGCATTCAGGAATTTTCCGGGTGTATAGGCAATGCGTGTAATCTGGCCGCTCATCGGCAAGCGATTTACGTGGCAGTTAAAGACATTCATGAAAATTGAAACACGGTCCAGCGCCTGAGTGCCCAATTCCAGTTCCGGCGGCGGAACAAACTGGCCAATCGCGGAAACGCGTCCATCGGCCGGGCTAATGACAAAACGCTCGTCGATGGGTGTCACCCGGGAGGGGTCCCGAAAGAAATACGCAACCCACGCGGTCAGGATCCCAAAAATCCAGAATAGAGGCGACCAAAGCCATCCAAGCACCAGTGCCAGAAATGCGGCAATGGCAATAAATAGGTATCCCTCTTTGTGAATGGGAACAAACGAGTTGCGGATACTGTCTGCGATAGTGCTCATGATGATACTGCGTTACCTGTTTGACCGGGTGTGGCCTTGTCACCCCTTACCAGACATGCACATTCAATATCCAGTTGCAAATCTGATGTAGGTGAAGAGTAAACTTCCAACTACTCGGTTACAAGCGATCCGACAAAACCACGATCATCGGATTCGCGAGCCTTACGCAGACGTTCAGCGGCTTCGTTCACTTCCCTTTGACGGTTCCACATGGAGGCGTAAATGCCGTCCTGCGCCAGTAATTCCTGATGAGTTCCGCGCTCAGCGATCATGCCGTTATCCAGCACTATGATCTCATGCGCACCAACGACCGTCGACAGACGGTGAGCAATCACAAGCGTCGTGCGACCTTTTGACACCTGATCAAGTGCGCTTTGAATTTCCTGTTCCGTGTGGCTGTCGAGAGCAGATGTCGCTTCATCCAGAATCAGGATTGGCGGTGCCTTCAGTATGGTTCTGGCGATGGCAACACGCTGTTTTTCGCCACCCGATAGTTTTAACCCGCGCTCGCCGACTTCCGTATCAAAACCATCGGGCAGACTTTTGATGAAATCAGAGATTTGTGCCATTTCAGCGGCCTGTCTGACTTCATCTTCTGTGGCGTCAGGGCGACCATAGCGTACGTTGTAAGCAATCGATTCATTGAACAACACAGTGTCCTGGGGAACCATGCCGATTTTCTGTCTGACAGAGGCTTGGGTTACTTCACGCACATCCTGACCATCAATCAGAATTCGACCGCCTGTTACATCATAAAACCGAAACAACAAACGAGAAATAGTGGATTTGCCAGCACCCGATGGCCCTACAATAGCAACCGTCTGACCGGCGGGTACTTCAAAATCCACGCCTTTCAGGATTGCCCTGTTTTCATCATAGTGAAACCGCACATCCTCAAACCGGATGGTCGCTTCATTGATGATCACATCCGGTGCATCGGGCTTGTCCACCACTTCGGGCGCGACCCCAAGCAGATTGAACATCGCCTCAATATCAACGAAACCCTGTTTGATTTCCCGATAGATCGAGCCAATAAAATTCAGGGGAATGTACAGTTGGATCAAAAGCGCATTGATCAGCACAAAGTCGCCAAGCGTCTGTGTGCCTGCCATTACAGCATTCGCCGACATGGCCATGCACACAACCATCCCGATTGAAAAAATCAGGGTCTGGCCGAAGTTCAGCCAGGCCAGAGATGTCGCAGTCTTGACGGCTGCGCCCTCATAACCCTCCATGGACTCGTCAAATCGTCCCGCTTCCATCTGCTCATTGCTGAAATATTTGACCGTTTCATAGTTGAGCAGACTGTCGACAGACTTGCTGTTGGCCTGGGTATCGGCTTCGTTCATTTCGCGGCGAATAGCGATGCGCCAGTTCGAAGCCATGATGGTGAAAACAATATAAACAACGATCAAGACCACAATCACAGCCAGATAGGTCACGTAGAAATGGTAGCCAACCACA
>CAZOCA010000152.1:0-7135 GCA_964578105.1 uncultured Pararhizobium sp. | reverse complement strand
GTCAAATTCTTGATCGTGCTGCCAACACCTTCGCGTACACGCGACTGTGGCAGTGACAAGCTCATCTCAGGCGCTTCATAAAGCGGCTCCGCATCAGCGGGCTGTTCCTTCGCAGGTGTGATTTCAGCATTTGCCGAGACAATTCCGTAATCGTCTTTCAATGTATAGCTCAGTTCCAGAGCACCGCTGCGCGCCACTTCCGGCTGCCCATTCAGGGCAATCTGGGGAACCTCATCCGGGATAATTGAAAACTGCCAGCTTCGCGTATCCCCAAATCCACTGGAAACCGAGATCTCAGCGTCAGCATCCAGCGTCGCCTGAAACTGGTTCAGGGCAAGGGCCGCACCACCTATTTCAGCAACGGATTCATCTTCGCCAGCGGTTAAGGGCTGCGTAACGCCATTTTGCACAAGCGTAACTTCAAGCGCTTCGGCAGAATCGCTTTGCAGCGAAAACACGCTGCCAGTTGGCACTTTCACCATATCAGTGATTGCCAGTTCTGCTGCGCGTGTCAGGAAAATCGGCGCACGCCGCGTGTAGTCTGGAGGTGTGATCCAGGCATCAATCCGGGCCAGTGCGGGAGTGGCTTCTATCGAGGGGTCTGTAAGTGCGGCCAGACGACGGGTTTTGTCAGAACCGGCATAGGCAAAGGCAACAACCAGAAGCAGCGCCACAAGCGCCCGCAATTGAAAGGGGTCCACCCGCTCTGTGGCAGGACGCGGCAATCCAGTGCGTAATGATTTCAGAGCAGCTATGTTTCGGGCCTGATGCGTCTGCCACAAACGCTGGCCCTGCGCATCATCTGCGGCCAGCGCTGCCGGCTGGTCATCGAAACTTGAAAGAGGGCGGTGACGGGTTCCCGATACCTGCTCGATCCGTTTCAGAGCCGCGTCTTTATTTGGAAGGGACAGGCGTAACAGCGGCCATAGCGAAACCAGTGCGGCAAGTGCGAACAAAACCAAGCCGATTATCCGCCAGATAGGCGGCACAACAAGCCAGATACCAAACCAGGAAATGATGAGAAAAAGTGAAATAACGCCAAGAAGCGGCAGAGCTGCGGGCCAGAAGTCTTCCCAGAATAAAACGGCCCGTCCCCGGGTCACCAGAGAGGCAATCTGCCGCGCCAAACCGCCTGACGACAAGTCTGCTGCACTGCTCAGTTTCTGATTACGCTCGTCCGGCATGTATCCACAACCCTTTCAAGAACGAGCAAGGCGGACATAAGCCTTTGAAAATTCGAATATATTTCCTAAACTTGAATGCAGGACCTGACCGAATAATACCTTGCTTATTAAAGTTTAGCACAGCGCACACAGTTGACCAGTGCTGAGGCGATCACACTGCATGACAATTTGGAAAGGTCATTCTGTCGCATATCAATGCGTTAGCCCGTGTTCAGACAACCCAGCGGGGCGTGATCGGCGCGTTTCAGTCCAACCAGTCGGGCACGCTATCCAGCGCCAGCAAAGCATCGTAGCTAAGCCGGGGCCGAATGACATGAAACTTGTCACCGTGAACCAGGACCTCAGGCACAAGAAGCCTTGAATTATAGGTTCCGGCCTGAACGGCGCCATAGGCACCAGCTGACAAAAGTGCCAGCAAATCCCCCGGTTTCGGCTTCGGCAGTTTTCTGTCCAGGCCCAGATAATCACCTGTTTCGCAGACAGGCCCAACCACATCGGCGATAATTTCAACGGCATCATCAGCCATTTTCACCACGGGCCAGATATCATGATAGGCTTCATAAAGCGTGGGACGGATCAGATCATTCATCGCCGCATCAGCAATTATGAAATTCTTGGCGTCGCCTTCTTTTACATAAATCACTTCAGTGACCAGAATTCCGGCATTGCCGGCAATCAGGCGGCCAGGCTCAAAAATGATCTGACAATCCAGCCCACTGACATGTTTCTTGACCACTTCTGCGTAAGCATCGGGCAAAGGTGGTGGATTGTTATCATTGCGATAGGGAATACCAAGGCCACCACCAAGATCGACATGCTCGATTATGTGACCATCTTCGCGCAAGGTACCAATCAACTCCGAAAGCCTTGCAAACGCTGCATCGAACGGAGCAAGATCGGTAATCTGGGACCCGATATGCATATCGATACCGGTCGCCCTTATACCTGGCATTGCCCCGGCTCTGCGGTAGACTTCCCGCGCGCGCTGCCAGGCGATCCCGAATTTGTTTTCAGCCTTACCAGTGGATATCTTGGCATGCGTACCGGCATCTACATCAGGATTAATGCGCAGCGAGACAGGCGCAATCATGCCAAGAGATAGTGCAACCTCGTTAAGCCGCTCCAGCTCTGGCTCACTTTCCACATTGAAGCATAAAATACCTGCTTCCAGCGCAAAACGCATTTCACCAGCCGTCTTGCCAACGCCGGAAAACATGATTTTCTGAGCTGGAATGCCAGCAGCCAAAGCGCGGCGTAGCTCACCCTCTGACACCACATCAGCGCCAGACCCTGCCTTGGCCAAAGTTGCAAGCACAGCCTGGTTGGAATTGGCTTTCGTGGCGTAACAAACCAAAGGCTTCAGCGCGCCAAATGCGTCGCTGAACACCTTCAAATGCCGCGTTAAAGTCGCTGTGGAATAAACGTAAAAAGGTGTCCCGACGGCCGCAGCAATGTCCGCCACAGACACATCTTCAGCGTGGAGAACGCCGCCCTTATAGGCAAAATGATGCAAGACCGGCTCTCCCAAAGCCTGCATCAAGCGGCAGGCATAGCGTTTTGAAGCTTAGATAAGGCCGTCGAGAATAAATTTTCGGTCAGGCTTCTCGGCATCATATCCGATAACCGCGTCTTCCAGGGATCCGCTGCCGCCACCGCGATAGGTGGGGTCTGGATCTTCTAATGCACCACGACGGCCACATGCACCAAGCGCAAGAGTCAAGGTCAATACGCCAATCAAACTGGCAGCGGTCATCTTTTTACGTGTCACGGAAGGCTCCTTTTGCGGAAATTACGGTTTTTCAATTTACACAAATACAATTAACAGTCTTTTGTCGCAAGTTGGCCCAGATTTCAAGGGGCCGAATTCACAAGCCATATTTGAAAGCCGCTCTTCAGCTCGCTTCTAGCGCTCCAATGCACGAATCCAGCGCTTGGCCTGTTTGCGTACATTGGCAGGTGCTGTACCGCCATAGCTGACACGGCTCATAACGGATTTGCGCACGCTCAGAACACCCAGCACGTCCTTTGTAATCTTTGGTTCAATGGCCTGCATGTCTGCCAGCGGCACCCGATGCAGATCACAGTTCAGCTCCTCAGCAAGGGCAACGATGCGTCCCGTCACATGGTGCGCATCGCGGAACGGCAGGTCGAGCACGCGAACCAGCCAGTCAGCCAGATCCGTTGCTGTGGCAAACCCGCTACCGGCAGCCTTAGCCAGATTTTTTTCATTCGGCTCCAGATCAGCCACCATTCCAGCGGTTGCGGCAATCACAAGCGAAAAGGCGTTGAACGCATCAAAAGCCTGTTCCTTGTCTTCCTGCATGTCCTTGCAATAGGCCAATGGCAGGCCTTTCATGACAATGACAAGCGCCTGATAAGCCCCTGCAATTCGTCCGATTTTAGCGCGCACCAGTTCAGCGGCATCTGGATTACGCTTCTGCGGCATGATGGACGAACCGGTGGTAAACTTGTCCGACAGATGCACAAACCGGAACTGAGCCGATGACCAGATCACCAGTTCCTCAGCAAAGCGTGACAAATGCATGGCGCTAATCGTCGCAGCAGACAGGGCCTCCAGCACGAAGTCACGATCTGAAACACTGTCCAGCGAATTTGCAGTCGGCCGATCAAAGCCAAGGCTCTTGGCCGTCATATCCCGATCAATGGGAAATGACGTGCCTGCAAGGGCAGCTGCCCCCAAAGGGCTTTCATTAAGGCGCTTGCGGGCATCGGCAAAGCGGCTCCTGTCCCGGCCCAGCATTTCAACATAGGCCATGAGATGGTGACCAAATGTCACAGGCTGCGCAGATTGCAGATGCGTAAAACCCGGCATGAACACGGCTGCATGCTCCAGAGCCTTTTCTGCAAGCGTCTTCTGCAGACCGGCAAGTGCCGTATCCAACGCATCAATTGTGTCACGCACCCAGAGTTTGAAATCGGTCGCAACCTGATCATTACGTGACCGTCCGGTGTGCAGCCGACCCGCAGCATCGCCGATCAGTTGCCGCAGCCGGGCTTCCACATTCATATGGATATCTTCCAGCTGTCGGGAGAACGTAAACTGGCCCGTTTCGATTTCTCGCAAAATCGTGTCTAGACCGTGAACGATTTTTGCCACATCTTCATGAGACAGAATGCCTTGAGCCTCAAGCATCGCAGCGTGAGCCTTGGAACCTGCAATATCCTGGCGAAACATGGCCTTGTCGAAATCGATCGAGGCGTTAATTTCTTCCATGATGGCATCAGGTGCCGAGGAGAAACGACCACCCCACATCGTATTGGACGAAGTGGTGTTTGATGTGCCGTCAATTTGTTCCGATGCGCCTTGCGGCTTATTTGAACCTTTGGACATAAATGACCTTCGTGAATTCTGCGCAAGTCCCAATTCCGGGCTGCACGGGCTTATGCGAACAAACAACAGGATGTTGTCATGAAAGTGCTGCTACTGGCCGCCATTGCAGGCGTGATTGCAGGATCGCTGCTCCTATACGGGAAACTGGGTAGCGATGTCCATGATAGTGCAACAGTTGTGGCAAATACGGGCGCAGCCTGTTCCGCAGGATCTAACGTTGCCTCATCACTTGATCCATTCATCCAGGGAGAAATGGCAGCGGTACAATTGGCAGATGCGCCAGACTATCTTGGCGATCTTCAGTTCAAATCACCCGAAGGTGACGACATCACTTTGGCTGACTGGAAGGGCAAGGCAGTTGTCTTCAACCTTTGGGCAACCTGGTGCGCCCCGTGTCGCGCAGAAATGCCGGCATTGTCCAATCTGCAAACCGCATTAAGTGGCGAAGATTTTGAAGTCGTTGCTGTGAATATTGACACCAAGGGCGCAGAACGTCCCCTCGCCTTTCTGGACGAGATAAATGTCTCTAACCTGCCACTTTACGCAGACCAAACCACCGATATATTCAATAATTTGAAGAAAAAGGGCCTTGCGTTCGGCATGCCAACCACGATCATTGTCGACAAGGATGGCTGCCGGGTTGCGCATTTGTCCGGTCCTGCACATTGGGACAGTGAAGACGCAAAAGCACTGGTCAGTGCCATCATCGGTAAAGAAAGTGACGATAAGTCCAGTTAGAACGTGCCCCCCTATTAACCACATGAAATCCGAAGCAGCTTCTAATTGCCAGAATTAGAAGCTCTTTTCGTTTTGGTTCATTGTTCTTAGGAAACCCGTAACCGTTGATACACTTAAGGGCGCAACAGTGCAGAATCACTACCACATTTACATGATCTTAACGCGCCCTGATCACTATAAATCACAGTTTAATCAATGCTGGTGCACCATTTGAAAAACCCTGTGAGATATGATCAATTCGACCCCGGAAGCCTGCCCACTGAATCGCTTGAAGTAAAACCGGAATTATTGGTCCAACTGATGCTCCAGGCTGAAGCGTTCGGATTCTGGCGTATCGATGTCAGCACCGGCGACGCATGGTGGTCGGAAAATGTATATCGCATTCATGGCATGCAGCCGCGCAAGGGCACGGTCAATGTCAGCAAGGCGGTCGCGCTTTATCACCCTGAAGACGCCAAAACAGTCGAGTTTCTCGTGGGCGACGCCATCTCCAACAAAAACGGGTTCGACTTTGTTCTCAGGCTGAAACGGATAGATGGCAAAATGCGCTTTGTACAGGCCATGGCATCCGTCGAGCTGGATACGGATAAAAGCGTCAAAACGGTTTACGGCATTTTCCGAGATGTCACCCAGAGCATCTCTGACAAGAATATCTCAAAAACACGTGCGCAATTGGTCAGTTCAATCATTGCCAATTCTCCCTCACCGATCGCTATTCTGGATCGCAATATGTGCTACTTGCAGATCAGCCCTGCCTGGTCGGAATTTCATGGTTTGCAAGCTCCGGATTCGTATGTGGGCAAATCCCATTACGAAGTTCTGCCAGAGATTCCAAAGGAATGGCGTTCACAACATCAACGCGTTTTGAAGGGCGAAACTGTTCATCGCTCTCAGGCCCTCGAAAATGGCGAAACGCGGGTAGCAACCTCCGCATCTGGCGCGTCCATATTTCCCTGGCATTCAGCCCTGGGCGAAATTGGCGGCCTTATTATTATGGTGACCCCTCCAGGTAATTCGGAGACGAAGCAGAACAAGACCGCTGCCCAAATTGCCCGACTTATGGAGCAGGCCGACCATAAACCACAACGGTTCGGCGAAATCAGGTAATAAGCACCAAACCTGCCTGTTAACTGGCAACGGGTATATCATCGACAATCCGGCCTTCTTCCAAAGTGATGATCCGGTCTGCCATTTCCAATATCCGATTATCATGCGTCACCATCACTGTGGTCGTACCGCGTTGCGCGCCCAGCTGCTTGAGCAGGCGCACAACATGAGTGCCAGATTCCTTATCCAGCGCTGCTGTCGGCTCGTCAGCAAAGATGATACGCGGATTGCCTACAAGAGCACGTGCAATGGCAACTCGCTGCTTTTGGCCGCCAGACAAATTTCCTGGCAGGTAATGTAACCGGTCCTCCAGCCCCAGAAGACCAAGCAGATGTGCAGATGCTGCTTCAAACTGGCTTCGCTTGCCAGACAACGACGCGCCATGCACTTCAAGGCCCACACGCACATTTTGCAGTGCAGTCAGACTTTCATGTAAATTATGGGCCTGAAAAATGAACCCGAGCTTCCTGCGCGCCAAAACCAGATCAGCTTCGGACGCTCCATACAGTTCCTGCCCCAGCAGGTGAACGCTGCCATCCTGAACATCTCGCAGGCATCCAATAAGCGTCAGCAAGGTTGTTTTCCCGGATCCGGACGGTCCCATCAGGACGGTCAGCTTTCCGGCCTCAATCGACAAATTCACATCAAATATCGCTTGTTTGCGGGCCTCCCCAACCCCGAACCAATGGTTCAGGCCCTGTGTCACAATTGGAAAAGCTGCACCGGTCATATCCGCGCCTTAAAACAAATCTGC
>CAZOCA010000151.1:4069-7152 GCA_964578105.1 uncultured Pararhizobium sp. | reverse complement strand
GGAGCAAGGAGGTCGGCACACATGACCAAACCTTATTCCAATGATCTGCGCCAGCGCGCCGTAAATACTGTCGTTTCGGGGGAAACGATAAGGGTCGTAACAGAGCGCTTTGGCGTTTCCCATTTCAGAGAATCCGATTTGACACCCGGTCTGCCGGTAACCAGCCGCTCACATCCATTTGATTTTCTCTTGAACCGAACACTCTGTAAGGTCGTAGACATAACAAATGGAGGTTTAACCCATGAATTGTCTTGAATCTGACACCTGCTTTGATCGCCGCTATGCCCTTGGATTTGGCTTTGCGGTTGCGCTATGGGCTGTGATGGCGTTGACGAGCATTCTGCTCTAAGCAGCCTTTGCAAGACTCTAATTGACAAACAGCTCTGCACTTTGTGTCATGCCGCGAACCTGTAAGTGAGTGAACTGGGACGCGGCATGAAATTCGCCTTTGAAGCGAGCGATGCAGACGGGGCGCAAGAGGCGTTGACCGAACTGCAGAAACACTACAAGTCTGTCCAACCGGAAGAAGCCGACGTTATTGTTGTGCTGGGCGGTGATGGCAGCATGCTTCGGGCGCTGCACACCTACATGAATTCTGGAAAAATGCTTTATGGCCTCAACCGGGGGACCATTGGCTTTTTGATGAATGAGTTTTCTGCTGAAAAGCTGGACGAACGCATTGAAAAAGCCGTGTCGACTTTCATCAACCCACTTGTGATGGAGGTTACGCTTTCGGGTGGCAAAGTAGAGCGTGCCTATGCACTGAATGAAGTCTCGCTGCTGCGCCAATCCTATCAGGCAGCGAAACTGCGGATCTCGGTTGATGAACGCATTCGACTGCCAGAGCTGATATGTGATGGAATTATACTGGCAACGCCGCAGGGCAGTACCGCCTATAATCTATCTGCTCATGGCCCCATTTTACCTATCAATGCGCCATTGCTTGCCTTGACGCCGATCAGCCCGTTCCGGCCGCGCAGGTGGCGTGGTGCGTTGCTGCCGAATCGGGCTAGGCTGACCATTGACGTGCTGGATTCGGCTCGACGCCCGGTGAATGCAGTGGCCGACCATACGGAATTCAAATCGGTAGACCGTGTCGTGGCGTGGGAAGATAATACCAGCCAGTGCGGTATTTTGTTCGACCCGGATCATTCCTGGGATGAGCGAATTTTAGCCGAACAATTCCAGTATTAGATCTGCAGTCAATTCAAGCTGGCTTCAGGCGCTCCATAATGAGCGTTTGCTCTCCCCTGTAAGAGGTTATGTGCTTGTGCTCAAAGCCCTGCTTGAGGGCAACACTTATGGATCCGGCGTGCTCGGGTGCGATAATGCACACTGTTTTGTCATCCGAAAAAAACTGATCACCCCATGCACAGGCCGCCGTCGCGGTTTCGCTTGCCACACCTTTGCCATGGACGGCGGTGCAAAGAACCCATCCCATTTCCGGAACCGCATCCAAGGGCGGTTCAATTGCGCGCTGGAAATCTCCAAATCCAACTTCTCCCCAAAATAGTCCGGTGGATTTTTCGCGAACCACCCAATAGCCGAACCCTAGTGCTGACCAATGGCCGATGTTGCGCAAATGTCTGGCCCAGGATTCCTGTCGGGTGCTTGGCCGCCCGGTAATGTGAAGCGTTACTGCCGGATCGGCCCACATGGCTGCGCAATCGTCGAAATCTGACAATGTATGCGGCCGCATTATTGTGCGGTCTGTTTCCAGATCAAAAGTTTTCGCCGGGGCTTTGAGCATAAGAGTGTGGGAACCTGATTTCTGTCTGATTTTCAATTCAAAGACGCATAGACGTGCTGCAACTGATTACGATATCGAGACGCGCGCATGTCAAGCGTCGGTTAGGCGCATAGATCGAGTTTGCTGTACCGAAATAGCAGCAAGGAAAAAGCGGATCACTATGGCTGTAGGTTTATTCGGCTTCTTCAAGATGCACGCCCCTTGTGTGGTTGAAGTCGTCGCAACTTATGAAGCAGCAGCGGATCAGGTTTTTGAAGGCGCATTGTGTTTCTCTGAGATGACGGAGGCTATGTCCGGTTTGGCCGTCTACAAAGGCCTGCCGGACGAGGCAGTGCAGGAAGATGCGACCTATGTGGTTGATGTGACTTTCTGGAAGCTGTTCACGGTCAAGGGTCACACCATGCATATTGAGCTTCTGGATCGGGCCGGGCGTGTCCTGCAAAGCCGGGAACATGCGCCGGGGATCCGACGCTGGGACCACACTTTGTCAGTCCAGCCACGGGATGGACGCACAGAATGGCGTGATACAGTGATCATTGATGCGGGCTGGCGGACCCTATTGATGGCACGCTTTGCAACTTACCTTTATCGACGGCGCCATAGGCATCGGCAGGCATTGTCCATCACATCTGATCTTCGTCCTGTCTGACAGACCTGGCTAAAGGACTCGCGGCATTTGAGGCGTGCAAGTTAACAGCCGCCCCAACCAGACTTGCAAAAATATGCGTCACGCGGTATTTCAACTAAAATGAACTGTTTCATTTTTAGTCAAGCAACGGGATTCCAGTGCTTTTAAAAGGCATTGAGTAGGCTTTGGGAGAGGCCGTAGAATCGTCTGTGTGAGAATTGGGAGAGGGATGGCAAACGATCATCTGACCGCTGACAAGCTTTGCAAATCCTATGGGTTAGCTGTGGCTTTGACCGATGTGGATCTGTCGGTGAAACAAGGTGAATTCTTTGTTTTGCTGGGCCCGTCCGGCTGCGGCAAGTCAACCCTTCTGCGCATGGTTGCAGGTCTTGAGACGATTTCTTCCGGAGACCTGCATATTGATGGAAATGTGGTGAATGAAGTTCACCCGAAAGACCGCAACATTGCCATGGTTTTTCAGAATTATGCTTTGTATCCACATATGTCTGTACGGCAAAACCTTGCTTATCCCATGAAGGTCGCCGGGTTGAAGAAAAGGGATCAGGAGCGGGAAGTTGCAAATG
Source organism: uncultured Pararhizobium sp. (assembly GCA_964578105.1). Lineage (GTDB taxonomy): Bacteria > Pseudomonadota > Alphaproteobacteria > Rhizobiales. The sequence goes on along the minus strand of CAZOCA010000151.1, from coordinate 4,190 downwards.
TTGCAGAGCTTCTTGAACTTGGTCCCTATCTGGATCGTAAGCCCGCTCAACTTTCTGGCGGGCAGCGTCAGCGGGTCGCCATGGGCCGGGCGCTTGTGCGCAAACCCGCATTGTTTTTGAT
>CAZOCA010000151.1:0-4059 GCA_964578105.1 uncultured Pararhizobium sp. | reverse complement strand
GTCTCGCAGTAGCCTGAGAGATAAGGTTGAAGAATCGCTGACGACGATGGGCTTACAGGGGCTGGCAGATCGTCGTCCGAATCAGCTTTCTGGTGGTCAGCAACAACGTGTGGCGCTGGCACGGTCACTGGTGATGGAGCCGAGCATCCTACTCTTCGACGAACCGCTTTCCAATCTGGATGCGCGGCTGCGCCAACAAATGCGTGTGGAAATCAAGAGCCTACAGATGCGTCTTGGCATCACCACGCTTTATGTAACCCATGATCAGGTGGAGGCCATGACCATGGCTGACCGCATCATGGTGCTGAATGATGGCAAAGTTCAGCAGGTGGGAACACCAGCTGAAATTTATCATGAACCCGCCAATCTGTTTGTTGCCAGTTTTGTTGGCTCTCCGCCGACAAATTTTATTCAAGACGTGGGTTTTACAACCGGAATGACGCAGCAGCGGCCCGATCTGCCGGCACTGGATGAGCGCTGTATTGCGGCCATACGCCCGGAAGAAATCCAGCTTTCAGATGCGTGTGAAGTGCCTCATGCAGTATTGCAGGCACGGTGCATTTCGTCTGAAGCGTTGGGATCCGAAACGCTGTGCCATTTTGATCTGGAGCTGGCACCTGAGGGGCGGGCGGGGACGAATCCGGAAGATCTCAGGCATGCGCCGGCTATGGTCACAGCCAAGTGGCCGGGCGATCACACACATCTGAATGGCGCGGCTGTTTCACTGGCCATTCCCTATCAAAAAACCATGATCTACTCGCAATCGACCGGGCAGATGGTGAGGCAATGAGCCATGCGCTTGATGGCGCATGGTCGATGAAAATTCAGCTGGAGGAGAACGGACATGAACTTATTTGGTAAAACTCTGGGCATCGCTGCAGGTGCCCTGTTGGCAAGCAGCGCCGTTGCGCAGGATACAACTTTGAACCTGTGGACCTGGTTCCCATCAGAAGATGTTCTGAACAAAACCATTGATGCTTTTGAGGCGGAAAATCCCGGTGTGGATATTCAACTCAATCTGCTGGAATCGACAGCCTATCAGGACCGTATGCCATTGGCGCTGGCTTCCGGTGATCCGATGGATATCGTCGCCGTGCAAACCAGCACCATGGTCAATCTCGTCAAAGAAAACCTTGACCCGTTGCCCGAGCTCTTTGAAGCCCATGCCAGCAAGCCAATTGGCGATTTGTTGTCTGCCAACGCGTTGGCTCAGGCGCAAAGTCTGGCCGATGATGGCACATTGTATATTGCGCCTATGGGGGTTCTTGGATCCGTTGCGGTTTATTACAATGCTGACATTCTGGAAGAACTTGGATTGGATATTCCGCGCAGCCGTTCCGATATGGCGGCCTTCGTTGAGAAGGTGAAAGCCGACAAGCCCGATATGCTGCCTTACTCTTTTACCGGCGCGAACTGGTTTTTGGATGAAATCACATTGACCATCGCGGAGCAGAAGAAACAAGGCTTCTTCAATTCAGTGCGTTACGATGAAGGCGGCAAGTGGAACAGCCCGGATTATCTGGCGGCTTTTGACGCCATCGTCGGGCTTTACAATGATGGCATTTTTGCCCGCGATACGCTTGATCTTGACTATGGACGTTCTGCCGAATTGTTCCAGACGGGCAAGGCTGCAGCGTTCATTCAGGGCACATGGGAATCCGGCATCCTGTCTGCACCATTTCGCGCATCCAAGGGTATTGAACTGGACAATATCGTCGCCTCGGGATTGCCCGTCGTGGTGGATGGCGGAACGGCTTCAATCAGGTCCTTTATTGAGGTTGGCCTGGCTGTACCAAAACATTCAGAGCACAAGGAACTGGCTACAAAGTTCATCGAATTCATGACCGCCGGTGATGGTGTGAAACAGTGGAGTGATACGCTGTTCGTTGTGCCTTCCATGAACAATTTTGCTTTGGCTGATGGCATTTTCAACACGGAAGGGGCTGCTTCGGCCTATGATGAGTTGGCAGCTCTGTTGCTGAATCCGGGTAGTGACCGCAACAATGTGTCTGATTTCTCGGCGGCGCTTGGCGACATCATTACCGAGTCCATTCTCAACGGCACTGACAGCCAGGCGCAGCTTGAGCGCGCTCAAAGTGAATGGGACAGCGGGCGCTATTCCAACGCGAATTAACTCATACGAGAAACCTCAAGCATCGGCGGAAATCGCGCTGGTTTCATCCGCCGATGCAGATCCATCTTTCAATCCATAGAAGACCCTTTAAATGGCCAAAAAGAAAACAAGTTTGATCAGCCGCGCAAGCTGGACCGACGCGTTGTTTTTCTTTGGGCCTTTGGTCTTTTTCTATGCAGTGTTCTATTTGTTCAGCACCGGGTTTCTGGTCTTTACCAGCCTGCAGAAAATCTCCATTTCGCTGACGAATGGGCGTTGGACCGGGTTCAAGAATTTTGAACTACTGTTGACCGATCCACGTTTCATTTCTGCCCTGACAAACAATGTGGTGTTTGCCGCAGTGAGTATAGTCGCCGGTCTGACGCTGGGTTTCTTCATTGCTGTGGCGCTGTCGTCCGGCGTGCGCGGTAAGGCACCGCTTTATGTCGTATTCCTGCTGCCAACATTGATGCCTTTGGCTCTGATCGCATCGGTATTTCGCATATTGCTTGAATCCCGCTTTGGCGGATTGAACGAAGCATTGCGAGCCATTGGCTGGGATTTTCTGGCGCAAAGCTGGTTGATTGATCCAACATTGGCTTATGGGGTCGTCATCATTCTGTTCGTGTACATGATTGGCCTGCCGGTCATGTATTACACCGCAAATCTGTCGACCATTAACACCTCCCTCCTTGAGGCCGCAATTCTGGATGGGGCAGGGACTTTTCGGCTGGTACGCGAAATCCTGTTCCCTCTCATGAGTGCGACCCATCGGACGATCATCATCTCCACGATTTTGATGTCTTTCCGGGCCTTTGACATTGTCTTCTTTTCGACAGAGGGCGGGCCGGCAGGTACGACGGAAATTACCGGTACCTATGTGTATCGCTTTGCAACATCGGGCACGAATGTGGGGTATGGATCAGCGGCAGCACTGTTGGTGATGCTGTTTGCTCTGTTGATTGCTGTTGTTCAGTTCTTTGTGCAAAGGCGGTCTCGATGAGTGCTCCGGCCAATCCAGACTTTCTGTATCGACGTCGCACGGAACGGCTTGTGATGAGCGGGTTTCTGGTTGCTCTGGCCATTGTCTGGGCCATACCGCTGGTCGCTGCAGTGGTACGCGGTTTTGCCTTTAATGGATGGCAGAATTTTTACGATGTGATCTTCAACGATATCGGTGGCATTTCGCTGGTACGGACTTACTTCAACTCGTTGATCATCGCTCTGCTGCACGCCTTCTTTGTTGTCTTTGTATCGGCATTGGCAGGTTATGGGTTTGCGTATTTCGAGTTTCCGTTCAAATCCGTGGCCTATTTTCTGGTTCTGATATTTTTGGCGGTGCCGGCTACCTCAATTCTCATTCCGCTGTTTTTCATCACACGTGAGTTGGGCCTGAGAGATAATTATCTGGCTGTCGCCCTGCCGGAAGCGGCGCTTACGCTGCCATTTGGGGTGTTGCTGGTGCGCAATTTTGCAGACACGATTCCCAGGTCCCTGATTGAAGCCGCCTCCATTGATGGCGCAAGCCACAAGCGCATTTTCCGCGATATTTTCCTGCCCATCTGCCGCCCCGCGCTTTTGAACATTGGCGCATTGTCCATGATGTGGTCGATGCAGGACTTTCTGTTCCCATCCTTGTTCTTCAGCAGCAAGGAAATGACAACGGCGGCGCAGGCAGTCATGCGGTTCAAGGAGTATCTGGGCGCAACGCCGGATGATGTGGGTCGCTATAATGCAAGTTTGGTGCTTCTGGCAGTACCGGCGCTGCTGATCATTCTGCTCGGTCTGCGTTTCATAACCAGCGGCCTGACGGCTGGCAGCGTCAAAGAGTAGACCATGTCAGAGTATCCCCCATTCCCTTATTTAAATCGCCTTGTCTATGATCAGGCCGCGCGCAACTTCAACGAGGCGCTGCCCATTGGCAATGGTCGCTTAGGGGCCATGAT
>CAZOCA010000150.1:4048-7163 GCA_964578105.1 uncultured Pararhizobium sp. | reverse complement strand
ACTCAGACAGCCGCACCGATGACCGGGTGACCGATGGCGAGCAGGCGCTTGGTCAGATCGACGGCCCTGTGTGGCATTACAGTTTCAGACAGATTTCCGACATTGCCCCAAAAATGGAAAGCTATGCGCGGCAACAGGTCCATGAAAAAGCGTATAATCGCACAGAAGCTGGATTAAAGGCGCGGATGTTGATTGAATATCCGGTTAATCTTACGCGCTATCTGTTTGGACGCAGGCATATTACCGGCGGTGTTCTGGGCATTCGTTATGCCCATGAAGTCGCAAAATCCAAGAAAAAGCGTTTGCAGGTTTTTCTTCAGGCGCTTCAGAGTGGAAAAGACCATGAATGAGTTCACTTTCAACACAGCTAAGAGCATCAGATTTGGGGCCGGCCATCTGGAATTGTTGGGGGACATCACCAAATCCCTGACGGATCAAAAGCTGCTCTTGGTCACCGACCCGGGCATGATGGCCACCGGAATTGTGGACCGCGCCATAAATATTCTCAGGCAAAGCGGGCTGGAAATTGTGCTGTTCAATGAAGTCGAGGCTGATCCGCCGGAAGTTAAAATCCTGCAGGCGGTAGACCTTGCAGTCAGCACGCAAATTGGATGTGTCATTGGCCTTGGGGGCGGGTCTTCCCTGGATGTTGCCAAGCTCGTTGCCCTGCTGGCGGTTGGTAAGGAAAAGCTCAAGGATATTTACGGGGTCGGCAATGCCAAGGGCCCACGATTGCCTCTTATTCTTGTACCCACAACGTCCGGTACAGGGTCTGAAGTCACACCCATTTCAATTGTGACCACGGGAACACATGAAAAGATGGGCGTGGTTTCGCCCATTATCTTACCAGATATTGCAGTTCTTGATCCCGCGCTGACAATGGGACTTCCACCACACATCACTGCCGCGACCGGGATTGATGCAATAGTCCACGCGATTGAGGCTTACACATCGGTCAATCCCAACAACAATCCAGTTTCGCGAGCTTTGGCCGAGAAGGCTTTGACCTTGATGGGCGCCTCGCTTCTCACCGCTGTGCATGATGGACAGAACCTGAAAGCAAGGTCTGACATGTTGCTGGGTTCAATGCTGGCGGGGCAGGCCTTTGCGAACGCGCCTGTCGCAGCGGTGCATGCACTAGCCTATCCGCTTGGCGGGCGTTTCCACATACCTCATGGATTGTCGAATGCGCTGGTTCTGCCACATGTACTGCGCTTCAACGCCGAATTGAAGCCTGAGCCCTATGCGGAACTTGCACCATTTGCGTTTTCTGAATTAGCTCAGGTTGAACCGCAGAATCGCGCCAAGGCCTTCATCGAAAAATTGGTCGAATTATCTTCTGCTTGTGGGCTTCAACAAAACCTCCGGCAGATGAATATACCGCAGGAAGCCTTGCCTGAACTTGCAGATGACGCCATGAACCAGTCGCGTCTGTTGGTCAACAATCCGCGCGCATTAACGCGCGATGATGCCTTGGCGATTTATCGCAGTGCGTTTTAGCTTAGGAAAGACAACGGCAGGGCTCTAGCTGTCAGTGCAGCCGCGTGCGCCTTTGATATTCTTGCCATTCAATGTGGTTACTTTGACCGGCGCAACGCCAGCCCGGACCAAACCGATTTTTTTGGCAGCGCCTTTTGACACATCTATCACACGGCCTTTGATGAAAGGGCCACGATCATTGATCCGCACAACAACGGATTTGCCGTTTTTCATGTTGGTCACCTGCACCCGTGTGCCAAATGGCAAGGAGCGGTGTGCGGCGGTCAAAAGGCTGGGTTTCATCATTTCACCACTGGCGGTACGGCTGTACAGAGCGTACCAGGAGGCTTTTCCGCATTGCGTCGGAGCGGCAGCCTCAGCCGGAGTGGTGTTAAGGCCAAGCATGGCCAGTACCATCAGCCCGTAGGCTGCGAAAACAAGTTTAATCATGAGTCTGCTTTACTTCTCTTGGGGGTAAGAGAGTGTCTTATGCTGCGGTGCGGCAGAAATATGGCAAAAGCGCCTAAATGTCCAGATTCGCGACATTCAGGGCGTTTTCCTGGATGAAAAAGCGCCTTGGCTCCACATCATCGCCCATCAACTTGCTGAAAATATCGTCAGCATCATAGGCTTCGCCAATTCTGACCTGCAGCAAAGTGCGGGCATCCGGGTCCAGCGTGGTTTCCCAAAGCTGATCGGCATTCATTTCGCCAAGACCCTTATAGCGCTGCAGGGAAATGCCCTTGCGACCAACCAGCAGCACAGCCTCCAGAAGGCCTGATGGCCCATATACGAAGGTTTCAAGTTCTTTGCGCTTCAGCACGCCCACACCGTCGAAGGCGTCGGTAAAGCGGGCGGCCAGTGTATGCAGACGGCGCGCATCGGCACTGTCAAACAGGCCTGCATCCAGCATTAGGGCTTCCCGAACGCCACGCACTTCGCGGGACAGGACAAGCGTTCCATCGCTGCGCAATTCGCTGCTCCAGCCGCGCTCGGTTTCTTCCGACAATGTATCAAGACGCGCCACAAGCTGTTCGATCAGCGCGCTCGCATCGCCTTCTTCCACCAAACCCGGCTCAAGCAGGCCAACAAGAGCCGCCTGCTCAACCACACGACGATCGTAGCGGCTGTGAAGTCCGGCCATGGTTTTGGAGAAGGCGCGCACGTCGCTGAGCAGACCATTGAGATCAACGCCAGAGCGCACTTCGCCGCTTTGCAGCGTGAAGGTGGTATCATCAATACCTGACAGGATCAGGTAATCCTGCAAAGCCTCTTCATCTTTCAGATAGCTTTCTGATGATCCGCGCTTCACCTTGTAAAGTGGCGGTTGCGCAATATACAGGTGGCCGCGCTCAATCAGCTCCGGCATTTGCCGGAAGAAGAAGGTCAGCAGAAGCGTGCGAATATGCGCGCCATCCACATCCGCATCAGTCATGATGATGATTTTGTGATAGCGCAGCTTGTCCGGATTGAACTCTTCCTTGCCGATACCCGTTCCAAGAGCGGTAATCAGCGTTCCGATTTCAACGGATCCCAACATGCGGTCAAAGCGCGCGCGCTCCACATTCAGGATTTTACCGCGCAGGGGCAAAATAGCCTGATTGGCACGACTGCGGCCTTGCTTGGCCGATCCGCC
>CAZOCA010000150.1:0-4038 GCA_964578105.1 uncultured Pararhizobium sp. | reverse complement strand
CAATCAGCTAGGTTGCCGGTGAGCGAGGCAATATCCTATGAGCCTTTGCGGCGTGTCTGCTCGCGTGCCTTGGGGGCAGCCTCACGGGCCGCTGCCGCTTCCACAACTTTGCCGACCAGAATTTTTGCTTCAGTGGGATGCTCTTCCAGCCAGGTCTGCAGCGATTGGTTGACCGCGCTTTCCACAACAGGCCGCACTTCCGAGGACACCAGTTTTTCCTTGGTCTGTGAGGAGAATTTCGGATCAGGCACTTTCACCGACAGCACGCAGGTCAGACCTTCGCGGCTGTCCTCGCCGGTGACACTGACCTTTTCCCGCTTGGTGATGCCGGATCGGTCAGCATAGCCCACCATTTGCCGGGTCAGCGCGCCGCGGAAACCCGCCAGATGCGTGCCGCCATCGCGCTGAGGAATATTGTTTGTAAAGCACAGCACATTCTCATGGTAGCTGTCGTTCCACCACATGGCGACTTCAACCGTAATGCCGTCTTTTTCGGTCAGCAGGGAAATCGGCTTGTCGATCAGCGGATGCTTGGCCCGGTCCAGATAGGTCACGAATGCTTCAAGGCCGCCCTCATATTGCATTTCCTCAATGCGATCTTCTGTGCCGCGCTTGTCGGTCAGAATGATGTAGACGCCGGAGTTGAGGAAAGCGAGTTCTCGCAGCCGGTGTTCAAGAGTTGAAAACACAAACTCTGTCTGTGTGAATGTATCTGTACTTGGCAGGAAGGTGACTTCCGTTCCCGTGCGGTCACCCGCATCGCCGGTCTCTTGCAGGGGACCGTTCGAAACACCGTGCGTAAAGCTCATTTCATGGGATTTGCCAGCGCGCCAGATTTTCAGCGTCAGCAACGAAGACAGGGCATTCACAACCGAAACGCCCACGCCGTGCAGGCCACCGGAAACCTTGTAAGAATTCTGATCGAACTTACCGCCGGCATGAAGCTGGGTCATGATGACTTCAGCCGCCGATATGCCCTCTTCGGAGTGAATATCCGTTGGAATGCCACGGCCATTATCTTCGACAGTAACCGAGCCATCGGCATTTATTGCGACTTTGACGAAATCTGCATGGCCAGCCAGCGCTTCATCAATGGCGTTATCGACCACCTCATAGACCATGTGGTGCAGGCCGGTGCCGTCATCGGTGTCGCCGATATACATGCCGGGCCGCTTGCGCACCGCATCAAGGCCGCGCAGAACCTTGATGGAATCCGCACCATATTCCATGTTTTCCGGTTCATTGGTGGCTTCAGTAGCGGCGTCAACAATAGGCTCGGAATCGGCCATAACGAATCACTTTCAGGTCTGTCAAAAAGGCTTGAACCCTTATATGGGGTTTCTAGTCATTTTCAACCACCCAAACAAGGCGGTGTAGGGGCGAAAACCGCAGAATTCCGCCAAAGCATGACGAATTCAGGCTTTGGCAGCGATGCCCACAGCAGCCCCGGCCAGAAATGTTGCTGCAACCCGGTTCATACGCTTCAGCGTTGAGGGTTTGTTGAACAGGGACCGAGCCTTGGCCGCCAGCGCCACGTAACAGGTTATGACCCCGCTCACCACGACAAACACCACCAGTGCCAACTGGCCGTAACTCACCAGGGTGACCTTGGTGATATCCAGCAATGTGGGCACCAGGGCCAGATAGAAAGTGATGGTTTTCGGGTTGCTCACAGTGACAGCCAGACCGGCCAGAAAGCTGGACACCACGGAATTGGATTTAGCCTCTGTCACCTGCGACAGCGCACGCGCCTCGGCGTGCCAGAACTTCCAGGCGAGATAGGCCAGATAGCCAATGCCGGCCCATTTGACGACAATGAAGAAGGCGCCCAGGCCCTGGGCAATGAATGCCAGGCCAAACACGGCCAGCGTGAGATAGCTCAAATCTCCGGCAACCAGACCCAGCACCATCGGCAATGTCGGCCAGAAACCTGTTGCCAGCGACCGCCCCACCAATGCGGCAATGCCGGGTCCTGGAATGGCCGCGGCAATGGCCAGCGGAATAGCGAAGGTCGAAAGGGTGACAATATCCATCGGGTTTCCAGACTATCTACATGTCAAAAATTCACCGTGCGCCTCCATCAATGTCAGATGGATTGAAACCGATCAAGGCCATCAATTACCCCAACGTTTTATGCGACTGGCGACACAGAGCCCTGATCAACGCGAAAGTGTTGTGCGCGATCTCCCAATGCTTCAAACAGGATCGGATCAGTGCCCGTCATCCATGCCTGTCCGCCCAGTGCCAGCAAGGCTTCAAACAGGGCAGCACGACGTCCCGGATCCAGATGCGCGGCAATTTCGTCCAGCAGCAGAACAGGGCTGCGCCCGTCAATCTCGCTGACCAGCTTTGCATGCGCCAACACCAGTCCGATCAGAAGAGCCTTCTGCTCACCGGTTGAGGCCAGTGCTGCAGGCATATCCTTCTCGCGGTGGCGCACCAGCAGGTCGCTGCGTTGCGGCCCGTCCAACGTGCGTCCGGCGGCGGCATCCCGTCGACGATTGTTTCGCAGCAGCTCGCGAAAATTTTCCTCCACCTCAAGCGCTGGTCCGTTCTGCTGTGCCAAAAGGTCTTCGAAAGGCCCGGCCAGGGTCAGCATTGCGCTTGGGAATGCATTTGATGGGCGTTGGTCAGCCGCCAGTCTTGCATCCAGCTGTTCCACCAGTTGCTGGCGCGCAAAGCCAATGGCAACGCCCAGCTCTGCTATCTGGCTTTCAAGACCGTTCAGCCAGGCTGCGTCGGGTTGTGGTGCATCCAGCAACCGGTTGCGACCGGTGAGTGCTTTTTCATAGGCGCTGACGCGGCGTCCGTGACCGGGATCCCCCGCCAGCACCAGCCTGTCCAGAAACCGCCGCCGGTCACCCGCCGGGCCAGTGAACAGTCCATCCATGGCAGGTGTCAGCCAGAGAACCCGCAAATATTCCAGCAGAGCATCTGAACTGTTGGCATTGGCCTGATTGATACGCAGCCTTTTGCTGCGCTCAGTGCCATTGGGCGTGTTCTGCAGTCCGATGCCAATGCGGGTGACCTCGTCGCCTTCGGTTATGTCGGTTGAGACAGTCCATTGCCCGTCGCCGGTAACGCGGGCCACCTGATCTTGCGCCGCGCGGCGCAAACCCCGTCCTGGCGACAGAAAGGAAACAGCTTCCAAAAGATTGGTTTTCCCCGCGCCATTGGCGCCGGTCAGTACCACCGGACGCGCATCGAGCGTCAGGGACAGCTGGGTATAATTGCGAAACCCCGTCAGCGACAGACGGCTGATATAGGGCGCTTCTGCCAAGTGTGCCTAGACCCGCATTGGCATCAGAACGAACAGGGTCGTCGGATCAGCCTCATCGCAAACCAGTGTCGGCATGCCCGGATCAGAAAATTTGAAGAGAGCCGCTTCGCTTTGCAACTGGCCGGCAATATCCAGCAGATATTTGGCATTGAAGCCGATATCCAGACCTTCAGCCCCATATTGCACAGCAAGCTCTTCGGTCGCCGTTCCAGAATCCGGATTGGTCACGCTCAGCACCAGCTGATCTTCGCTCAGCGATAATTTGACAGCACGTCCGCGCTCGCTGGAAATGGTTGAAACCCGATCAACTGCCTTTTCGAACGTGGCGCGGTCCAGACGCAATTCGCGGTCATTGTTGCGCGGTATAACGCGTTCATAATCCGGGAATGTTCCATCAATCAGTTTGCTGGTCAGGACGACAGTGCCCAGCGAAATCCGGATTTTGCTTTCGGACAATTCAACTTGAACCCGCTCTTCCGAGCCATCCAGCAATTTCTGAATCTCTCCAACGGCTTTGCGCGGCACAATAATGCCGGGCATATTTTCGCAGCCGCTTGGTGCTGGAATGTCTGCAAGTGCCAGCCTGTGCCCGTCAGTGGCGACAGCGCGCAGCACCAATTCGCCAGCCTGGGTCTCGGCATGAAGATAAATACCGTTGAGGTAATACCGGGTTTCTTCGGTCGAAATCGCGAATTTGGATTTGTCGAACAACCGCCGCAGCACCGGCGCGGGGCAGGAAAAATTGGCGGAGTATTCGC
>CAZOCA010000149.1:0-7166 GCA_964578105.1 uncultured Pararhizobium sp. | reverse complement strand
AAACTTGGCGTCCTGTTCAAAAACTAAACTTACAAATGCTAACCGCATGAAATTTGCATAAAACCCGCGCCCAGATCTGGAAATTTCAGATCTGGGCGCGGGTTTTATGCGTTTTAATTTTTGGACAAGTTTACACCCAAAACATCAAGATCGCGCTGGTTGATTTTGCGTCCTTGATTTGTCGCCAAGCCGGCGCGCAAGCCAGCAAAAAATATGTTCATGAAGCTTGGTTTTTCAGAGGTCATATATTTGTCTCCATTTCGAAATCAAAACTAATGGCTCAACAAGCCGTTCACCAGTGCAGATTGAACGCGGCAGCCATGCATAATTTGCAACTTCCAAGTCCGGGACGCTGTGGGCAGAGCGGCATGGTTCAACACCTTAGGTGTGGCGTCGCCTTTCTTGATCCAGTAGAGCCTTGTTGTAGCGTTCTGTTTCCCAACTTTCACCAAGAGCCTGCAAAGTAAGCGCTTTCTGCGTTTGTGGAGCAAGTCCTCCCGTTGGAGGATCATTGTCCAGGCTCGTGGGGAAGGCATAGCCGTCCGCTGCGCATGTAACGGCGTTTTCTAGTTCGGGCGCTGATAGTTTGCCTTCCTCTTTTGCTACCTTCAAAGCAGGATAAATACGCTTGCACATACCGGTTCGGTCGATGGTTTCCATTGGTTGACCAAAGGCCGAGGAGACCTGCAGTAGATTTGCCATTCTGGCAATGTCGGCAGTCCTGTTAGCGCCCGCTGCGTGATATAGAGCAGGGTTAAAAAATAGCAGATCGCCCTTGTTTAACGCGATTTGTACACACCGTTCCTCAAAAACGTCGCGAAAGTCGGTCCGGGTATAGGCTACATAGCCGGCACCATAACGTTGCGAGAAAGGTAGTAACTTTGTCGGCCCGCTTTCAATTGGCATGTCGCAATGGGCAATCGCAGCTTGCAAAGTGAGAGCTGCGGACATGTGGTGCAGATGCGGTGGGTATTTTGCCGCCTGTTCTGAGGGCAGGAACCCCAGATGATAATCCCGATGCGCATCCTGTGCTTCACCGCCTGGCCGGACGAGATTCACTTGGGATGCCATTTTATAGTTGGGCCCAAGCCATGCTTCACACCCCAAGGCAACCATGTCGTTGCCGTAGTAGCTTATGAATGTAGCTGGATCTGCTTCACAGAGTTTCTGCATGGAATTCCAGATGCGATCATTTGCTCCAGCTTTTGCAAAATGATCACCGCCTGATCCAGAGCGTTTCTCGCGCTCTATGATCTGATTGAAGATCTCACTTGCTGCATCGAGCACGCCCATATCCTCATAGGCATTTTGAATGACGAAGGTGCCTGCACCTTGAAACAAGATCCGGCCCAGCTCTGCCAGCACTTGCCTTCGACCCTCAGCAGCACCAAACAGTTCTCGCAATTCATGTGAACGGTAAACTGGAATGTCGCTCTCGATTGTCACCGCATTTGGTGCATCGATCTTACCAGTTTCACCTTCCAGCGATTCCAGGAACTCCTCTAGACTGGCACTTTGTTTGGTGTACCAATCGGTGGGGTGGGGTGCATAGCTTTGTTTCTGTGAGCCTGACATGCTGTTCTCCTCCAAATTTTCTTTACAGAATACAGATTGTGTTTCATGCACCCACTCCTAAAAACCATCAAAAAACCATCAATTTGAATCGGGGCTTGATTTGGCATCACATAGGTTTCTTGTGAAGGAGGTAGCAATCCAGGCTGGCGTCAGCACTGCAACGGTTGACCGAGTTTTAAACAATCGTTCGCAAGTGAAACACCAAACGCGTCTGCGTGTCTTGCGCGCCGTTGAGGAATTGGAACGTCTCCAGGATAGCCTGAATTTGTCCGGAGAGAGGTTTCTGATCGATGTTGTGGTGGAGGCGCCCGATCGATTTGCCGAGATTGTACGTGATGCAGTGGAGGCGGAGATCGCCAGTTTTCTGCCAGCATTGGTTCGTCCGCGGTTTCACTTTCGGGAGACGTGGACAACACCGGAGTTGGTTGCACGACTAAGACGGATCGGCCTTAACGGCAGTAAGGGTGTGCTTCTCAAAGCCAAGAATCTTCCAGAAATTTGTGATGCAATCGGGGCATTGAGAAGCAGGCATGTTCCCACAGCAACATTGGTGACAGACATTCCAGACAGCGCTCGTATTGCGTATGCAGGTATGGATAACATCAGCGCTGGAGAAACCGCATCATACTTGATGTCGCGTTTCGTAACCGGTCTTGGCGGCACCATTCTCCTGACAATAAGTCACAGCGATTTTAGTGGCGAAGCTGATCGTATCGCCAGCTTCAGCCAGTCCATCTTGCTTGCACGGCCGGATTTGGACTTGGTAGAAATAAGCGGTGGATATGGTCAGTCGAATGCGACCAAAAATCAGGTGACAGAGCTTTTGGAGCGAGGCACACAGATTATCGCTCTTTATTCTGCGGGAGGTGGCAATAGGGCAATTCTCGAAGCGTTTAATGACCTAGATGTGCCTGAACCTGTTGTAATCGGGCATGATCTTGATGAAGAGAACCGTCTACTGCTATCCGAGGGTCGCATCAGCGCTGCCATTGTGCATGATCTTAACAAAGATATGAGAAAGGCGTTTGCCGGATTCATCGCCTTCCATAAGCCAAAATTCAAAGCAGAAGCGGGACGCTTTTCTACGGTGCAGATAGTGACGCCTGCCAACATTCCTGATTTGGCGTGACAGCCTGCAAGGCTGCGGTGCAGATCTAGTTCTAAGTGGGCAGTCACACGCCCAATTGCATAAGCCTTATGCAGAAACGACATCGAATGACCCAATATGTCGCAATTTGAATACGTTTAAATCTCATAAAGTGAATCACTTTCGACATCTAACCTTCTGAATTAAAGAAAGAAAAACTGATCCATTGCAGTTTGGTTTCAACGGGCCTGTGGTTACACTGCCCGGTTGACTTTGCTGGACAAGGTTGCACTTATAGTGTTCAGGGGCGAATGGGCCACTAGAAGAGTTTGCTATGAACTGTGCAGCCATGAGGCTTTTTACCCGGTATCGGGAAATGAAGCCTGTCATGACAGATTTCGATTGAAATCCTGGTTCGGAAATTTTAGTGCGGGCCCGTAAACAGGCGGTCTCGCTTTTTTTATGTTTTTATGAAGTCCAGAGGAAATCCATGAGCAATAATCAATTGCATCCAAAAGTTAAAGAAGCGCAGAAAATGATGGATGACGGTCGGATGGACCGGCGCGCATTTCTGCGTGTAGCGACGTTGTTGGGCGTTTCAGCTGGCAGTGCCTATGCAATGTCAGGGCTCGTCCAGCCTGCAGATGCTGCTGGACATGGCAATATGCCATTTGCTGCTGACGACCCGAACGCGAAAGCTGGCGGCATATTGAAGGTCGGCATGGATATTCAGAAAATGGATGATCCTGCCACCTATTCCTGGTCGGAGATGTCAAACCAGACAAGACACACCCTGGAATTTCTTACTCTTACGGGTACTGATAACATCACCCGCCCTATGTTGGTGGATGGCTGGGAAGCATCAGACGATCTGAAAACCTGGACCTTCACAATACGCAAGGGTGTCAAATGGCACAATGGCGATGAGCTGACTGCGGAGCATGTCAAGTTTAACATTGAACGCTGGATGGACCCGGATCTTGGATCTTCAAATATTGGCCTGTCTTCCATTGCCGCAATGCTGGAAGACGTCGGTGAGAAGAAAGCGATGGTGGAAGGGTCTGTTGAGGTGTTGGACTCCCACACAATCCGGTTTAATCTTCAAAAGCCTGTTCTGTCAGTGCCGGAAGATTTCTCCAACTATCCAACCTCTATTGTGCATCCAAGTTTCAAAGCTCCCTTTTCCGACAATCCACTTGGAACGGGTGCCTACGAACTGGTTGAATTGGTGGTCGGAGAAAAATGCATTCTCAAAAAGAAAGCTGATCATGACTATTGGGGAGGAAAGGTCTTTCTTGATGAGATTCACTATTACGACTTCTCAGCCGAGAACTCGCTGATCGCATTTTCTGGCGGCGAAGTAGATACGATCATCGAGTTTGGCGTCGAGCAGTTGGAGTTTGCGAAGGCAATCGAAGGTACAATCTTGACCGCGCGTACGTCGCAAACGCTGACCTTGAGGATGCAGGTTGATCAGGCCCCTTTTGATGATATTCGTGTGCGCCGCGCTTTTTCGATGGCAATTGATAATGCGGCCGTGAAACCGCTGGTATATCCTGAAGGAGGCGATATTGGAGCAAATTATCATGTAGCGCCTATCCATCCCGAGCATTTTGATCTTCCGGTTCCGGCACGGGATGTCGAAGGTGCGAAGGCGCTTTTGGCCGAGGCTGGTTACGCTGACGGGATTGAATTGACCATTGATATCGGGAACACCGATGGCCCGTGGCATCAGACGGTCGTGGAAGCTGTCAGGGATCAGGTAAAGGACGCCGGAATTACGCTCAATATCAATGTATTGCCTGCGTCCAAATATTGGGAAATCTGGGACAAGACACCCTTTGGGGCCACTTCCTGGACCCATCGTCCACTGGGAACCATGGTCCTGTCATTGGGCTACAGAACCGGCGTTCCCTGGAACGAAACCCATTTTTCAAGCGCCGAATTTGACGCGGCCCTGGATGAGGCAGAAGCTACGCTGGATGTGGAGGAGCGCCGCGCCAAAATGGAAAAGGTGCAGAAGATCATGCAAGATGCTGCGATCGTTTGTATTCCACTTTTCCGCCCGCTCTACTCCATTGTAAATGGCAGCGTAAATGGGGTTTCCATGCATCCGACGAAGTTTCATTTGTTCAACAAGGTTTGGAAAGCTTAGTCGCGGAATGCCCAGAGGTCGTGCAGACACCTGCACGACCTTCTCTTTTCATCAGCGCTGGTCATCAGCGCCTCGCATCAATCCATGGTCCTGCCGTGGCCAGCTTAACGTGAGCCATTGGAGCAATTTCCAGGCAAAATGACCAAATTTTTATTGAAACGTATTCTGCAGATGATCCTCATCATGCTGACCGCTTCATTCATCCTGTTTGTAATATTTGACACACCAGAGTTCAAAAAACGTCTTGCCGTTCAAGAGCTTGGTGGATTTGCCGTAAGTGCGTTGACTGATGCCAGTTATGAAACCTGGCTCGAAAAAAAGGGACTCAACGTTCCCTTTTATGAGCGTTATAGCAACTGGATTGGTGCGGTCGTAAAAGGTGATTTCGGGTTTTCCCAAGAGAAAAACCGGGATGTGGGTCCCTTGTTGTGGGACAAATTGAAAAAGACAGGAATTCTTGCGTTCTGGGTGTTTGCGCTGATGATTCCGTTGTCACTTGTTCTGGGTGTCCTGGCGGGGATGAAAGAGGGATCCTTGCAGGATCGTTCGGTCTCTTTCATCTCAGTATTTTTTACGAGCATTCCGGAAATCGCGACAGCCATTCTGTTGACGGTATTTCTTGCACTCGGTCTTGGGCTGGTTCCTGCCAAATCAGCCATGATTTCCGGGTTTGACTGGAAAGCGCTTGTGCTGCCAGTGCTCACACTTGTGATTTATGATTTTGGCTATGTCGCACGGATGACGCGGGCATCCATGGCCGAAGTCATGACTTCGCAATACATCAGGACAGCCATTCTGAAGGGCCTGCCTTACAGGCGGGTCATCATGAAACATGCCTTGCGCAATGCTCTGATCGCTCCCTTCACCATCATCGTGTTGCAACTCAATTGGTTGTTGTCTGGGGTCGTTGTTGTGGAGGTCTTTTTTGAATATGACGGTTTCGGCAAAATGCTGCTGGAAGCAGCCCTTTTTCCAGATATTGAAGTTGTGCAGGCCTGTACGCTGGTAGCTGTTCTGGTAGCCGTCCTTTCCCAGATTATCTCGGACATTGGCTATACGTTCCTTAATCCCCGCATTCGGTTCAGTTAGGAGCGTAGTCATGGCTGTCGCAGATCTTGAAATGCCGCAGAGTTCAATGTTCGAGCGATTGGCGAAACCAAAGCCGATGTTGGCCTTGTTTGCGATCATGTGGGTTCCACTGACGCTTTATGTGATGTTTGGTCTGGATGATGTAGTGCTGCTGCCAGCCATCCCAGCCACCATCGCGCTTTATGCCATTTGCCTGTGGGCTTTCCGTGAATCCAAGGTTGCGCTTGTTGGGCTTACGCTTGTGTTTTTCTGGCTGATTATGGCAGTTTCTGCGCCCTACCTGCCGTTGTTAGATCCAAACAAGCCGATTGCGCCTTTCGCAACTCCATGGACAGAGAAGAAAGACACCTTCTTTGTCCTCGGGAGTGATTTTAAGGGACGAGACCTTCTCTCCCGCATGATTTGGGGCTGCCAGAGAGTTCTTATCTGGGGTGTGTCGGCCACGGCTGTTGCGTATGTGGTTGGCACGGTGTTCGGTTTGATCGCTGGCTATCTTTCAGGGTGGTGGGATGAAGCCATCTCTTTCATTAGCAACGTCTTTTTGTCTTTTCCGGTCATGGTGCTGTTCATTGTCGTTTTGAACTATCTGGGACCATCGGGCTTCAACATTGTAATTGCAGTTACATTTGCATCGGCTCCTGCCATCATGCGCATCGTTCGAGGACTGACTTTGGACATCAAGACCCGCGATTATGTGTATGCGGCACAAACACGGGGTGAGCATCCATTATACATCATGCTGGTTGAACTGCTCCCCAACGTACGCGGTCCATTGATTGTGGATGCCTGCCTGAGGCTTGGCTACACGACGGTTGCTATCACAACACTTACGTTTCTTGGCCTTGGCCTGCAGCCACCCGATCCTGATTGGGGGCTCATGATCCGAGAGTCGGCGCGGGTCGCGATGCTCTGGAAATTTTCATATATGCTGCTGGTACCGGCGCTTTCGGTGTCTTCATTGATCCTCGGCTTTAACTTGTTGGCTGATGGTCTTCGTGAAATCAGCCTAAGAGACTAGGAACAGGGTGAGGAACGATTATGGATGAAGTTACCCCGGTTCTTGAATGCAGGGATTTGTGCATTTCATATAAAACGAGGGCCGGTGAGATTCCGGCTGTCATCGATTTCAATCTCAAACTCATGCCCAATGAATCGCATGGCATAGTGGGTGAATCCGGTTGCGGTAAATCCACCGTCGCGCTTGCGATCATGCAATATCTCGGCGCTAATGGTTACATCAAAAGCGGCCAAATTCTTTTC
>CAZOCA010000148.1:3994-7201 GCA_964578105.1 uncultured Pararhizobium sp. | reverse complement strand
GTCATCAACCCATAAACGATGGCGCGCGAGGCACCGCCTGCCCCCAGGACGATGGCTGTTTTAGCGCTAGATGTCTCTGAGGCATCCCAATCCGGTGCACCCTCATCAAGATTACCCAGAAATCCATATGTATCGGTGTTGCTGACATGAAGCGCGCCGTCTTCCACCCAATAGGTGTTGGCAGCGCCCAGCACTTTCGCTGTCTCATCTGCATGATCTGCCAGAGCCAGAACCGCTTCCTTGTGGGGAATTGTAGCGTTGCCACCGCAATATGTCAGCGCGCCCTTTTTGAGGGATTCCATAAAAGCGGGTAGCGCATCCGGAGCAATCGATTCGGCAGCGTAACAGCCTTCGATGCCGTAGTGCTGAAGCCAGAAGCCATGCAGGCGCGGTGAGCGGGAATGTTTGATCGGATATCCGATGACGCAGGCATTTTTACCAGAAGACTCAACCATCGATTCGGATCCGCAATTCTAGGAAATTAAAACGTCTTCAGCCCGCAACCAGGCCAAAAGTGGCAAAAGAGGAAGGCCGAGAATGCTAAAATAGTCGCCTTCTATTTTCTCAAATAATTGCGATCCGAGACCCTCCAGCTGATAGCCGCCAACACTGCTGAGAGATTCAGGAAGCGTCTCTGCCACGTAGCGCCCGACGAATTCCGGAGACAGCTTGCGCATCCGCATATGTGCCTGTTCCGTGTGACGCCAGAGTGTCTCACCATTGCGCACCACCGCAATGGCCGCATGCAGCGTATGGGTTCGGCCACTGAGCCAAAGCAGCTTTTTGCGCAGATCTTCGTCATCGCTGGCCTTGTGAAGGTTTTGCCCCTCACAGGTCAGCGTCTGATCGGCACCAATAATCAGTGTATCTGCAAAGCGTGGCGACACATCACCCGCCTTGGCCTCGGCCAGAACCTGCGCCAAATCCTCGCCATCCACGTTGGATCCCATGGCGGACTCAACAGCGCGTTCATCAATGGATGCGGCTGCTGTGGAAATCTTCAAGCCTGCGTCCCGCAACAAGCTGGCACGGACCGGACTTTGAGACGCCAATATCAGAGCTTCTGTTTGAAATTCGCCATAGGATTCAGTCATGGATTATCCTGTCGTGCTTTGTGAGCGCCATAAAGGGTCAAAATTGCAGCGGCGGTTTCTTCAATTGAGCGTCTTGTAACGTCGATGATCGGCCAGCCCCGACGGGCGCAGAGACGCCGTGTCTGGGCAATTTCTTCGGCTACAGCATGTTTGTCGATATAGGCCGTATCTTTGCTCTCGGCACTAATTGACAGCAGACGATGCTGCCGGATCTGCACAATCCGGTCCGGGCTTGCAATCAAACCAACAATAAACGCATCGGTCATCTTCTCTATGATATCCGGCAAAGGGACATCCGGCACCAAAGGTATGTTAGCAGCTTTCACACCGCGATTTGCCAGATAGATGGATGTGGGAGTTTTTGACGTGCGGCTGATGCCCAGAATGACAACATCCGCTTCTTCAAGATCGTCGCTCATCTGGCCGTCATCATGAGACAGGGTGAAATTGAGGGCATCAATGCGGCGGAAATACTCTGTATCCAGAGCATGCTGCGCGCCTGCGCGCTGCGCCGATTTAGCACCAAGATAGGTCTGAAACAGGGACAAGATGGGATCCAGCACAGACAGGGCTGGAACCCCCAGCTCGCGACATCGCTCTTCCAGCATTGCGGCGTGGTCCGGTTCTATCAATGTGTAAAGGACAATACCCGGCGAGGCCTCAATATCCTCAACCACCTGGGCAATATCCTTTTCACTGCGCACCATGGTGTAGATATGTTCCCGCGCCTGCGCAGAATCATATTGGGCGGCAGCGGCACGACCGACATTGATCAGCGTTTCACCGGTGGCATCTGAAATAAGATGAAGATGGAAAAAGGTGGATTTTTTCACGGTTGGATATCCACAATCTGTGGGTTACGCCTGTTGACGAATCATGAATGAGTTTTGGAGAACTCTTGTCGAAATGTCCACCCGGCCACTTTATGCGCAATGGTTAATAAAACATTAACATTTAGTGAGCGGTGGATATTCGAGCTGGTTGAAAAAGAAGAACTGGGATCCTTTTCTTATCCTTGGTTTTCCCTGAATTGTCCACAATTCGGTGAGGGGTTTTGACTTCGTTAACCTTTTGTTTACAATTTGATTTTCGGGAAATTCCCATATTTGTGACAAATGCCTCAAATTTTATGCTGAGAGTTTTTGAAATCTCATCATTGGGGATATTGTGTGAATGATTTTTAATTCCCGTTTCCCACACCCTAATAATAGAAATAGAAAGAAATTAAGAAATTATTAGGGAATTTTTGGGGAGGGAAACCGCTCAGGCCTATGCTAGTTACTGAGGCACAGAAGGACAGGCTTTGTGGTCTCATTTGGCTGAGCAGTTAACATTTTGCCGTATCGGATTATTTATGAACAGACGCATGTTACAGGTTTTACGCAGTGGTCCCGATGATGAAGCCTTGTGGCCGCCACCCATCTGGATGATGCGTCAAGCTGGACGATACCTGCCCGAGTACAAAGAAACCAGAGCGGAAGCAGGTTCATTTCTGGATCTATGTTATTCGCCTAAGTTTGCAACAGAAGTAACACTGCAACCCATTCGACGGTTTGGTTTTGATGCAGCCATTTTATTTTCAGATATTCTGGTGGTTCCTGATGCGTTGGGACGGCGCGTAACTTTTGAACCTGGTGTTGGACCAAGGCTTGATCCCATCAAGGTCGATGAAATTGCTGAACTGACTGTCGCAAACGCTTTGGAGCATTTGAAACCCGTCTTTCAAGCAGTGAATGATATTCGTGCGGCCCTACCCTCTGAAACAACCTTTTTGGGCTTCTGTGGCGCGCCCTGGACTGTTGCAACTTATATGGTTGCCGGACGTGGAACGCCTGACCAGGCGCCGACACGTTTGTTTGCACATCAACACCGTGCAGCTTTCTTGAGCTTGATTGACGTTTTAACGGATGTCTCGATTGATTATCTGTCTGCCCAGATTGATGCAGGTGCTGATGCCGTGCAGGTATTCGACAGTTGGTCAGGCATTCTTGGCGAACCAGATTTCAATGAGTTTTGTCTGAAGCCGATGAAGCGGATTGTTGAAGGTGTCAAAGCACGGCATCCCAACACACCCATCATTGGGTTTCCAAAAGGCGCTTCGTTGCATTATGAA